>JALSPK010000179.1 GCA_026986005.1 Saprospiraceae bacterium | reverse complement strand
TTGAAAGTTGGTAATCATAAGAATTGCATTGTCCATACATACCGGCAATACCGATTGTGAACAACATTGTTAATAATAAATATATTTTTTTCATATTTTTTAATTTAAAGTGTTTTCCTCTACTGTAAAAAGTCCCTTTCTAAAAACTTTTGTATAGGATCTTAAGTGTTTTTCAAAAATTACTGCATTCGCAGTCCCGACTTTTGCATTTCACCCTTGAGCGTAAGCATCAGCCGGGATTGCGTATGGCAGCTTGCTAGCATCGCGTTATTGGAATTTGTTTCGAACTAAATAAATGATAATAAAAAAAACAATAAGACAAATAGGAATTGTAAGAAAATAACTAATTTTAAAATGTTTTCCTATTTGTTGAAAAATAATTGATAAAATCAATATCAAAATAATTAAAAATAAAAAATACTTTCTATTAATTCCTTCCATATTATTTTATTTAAAGTTTAACTCCAATTGACATTCCAGCGCCTCCAGCAACAGTCCAAGCAGCAACTCCCCACCAATTTATATCATCATCTTCTGCACATTCGCTAATTAAAGCAGCTCCTCCTGATAAAACAGCACCAATTGCATCAGCAATTAACCACGGGACAATTCTTTCTTGAATTTGATTATTATAATTTCGTGGATTCGTCCACCATACAATTGAATTAGCTGCTAGAGATAGAGTAATTGCTAAAACCATCCCTTCATTAGAATCAATTGGATATTGATGATTGTTAAATTCATTGATATAATTATCAATTCTAACTCCAAATTCTTCATAACTTAAATCGTTATTTAAGTTCAATTTTGCATCATTAAAAATACGAACCAAAATAGATTGATAAAAACTAGAGATTGTTCCTGAATCCTTCAAATTTTTAATTTCTTCTTCAAAATTACTTTCATCCATAAATGTATTAGGATTATTTATTAAAAATTGATCTTTAGTTTTTTCAAATGCTGTAAACAAAAGAGCAGAAAATCCATCCGTGAAATCAAAGTTTTGTTGAATTGTCTCAGATAAAACTATCTCTTTACAAAAATCAGAAATTGTGTTTACAAATTGTACACTATCACTAGGATTTAATCCATTTGGATATTTAATTGAGGCTTGTGTAAGTAGTTCATTATGGAATTTACCATAATTATCGAAATCGCTTACTTTTAAATAATCTATTCTATATTTTATTTCATTATTTGATTCTATATTTGAATTTTTTTCACATGCTGAAATCGAAAATAAAACCATAACTATAACTATAAAAAATATATTCTTTTTCATTTTAATAAAATTTAATAATTACCCTACTTACATAATTCCAGGCGGGTGATTCGGGATAATTCCACCACTGGTATCGGAAATTGTATGCGGAGCCTGTCCCGATAGGGCAGCTTCCGTCATACAAAGTATTGGCAGTGGTTATTCCTTTACTTGCTGCCTTGGGAATTTCAATCCAATCCAATTGGATACATAAATTACAACAAATCCAGAAGCGAATGATTTAATAAAGTCAAGAACAATTCCTTTTATTTCAATTGTTTCGTTTCCGTTTGGAAAGAAAACAATGACATAAAACAGAAGTGAAAAACCTAAAAAAAATGCAAACCTTCTTTTTTCAATGCTAATCATAATTATTAAGTTTTTAATTTGATTAAAGTCCTCCCAAAGCGGAGGCAAAACCAGAAGCAAATCCGATTGCCCCTGCAATAGCAGCATTTGTACCAGGTACTATTAAGCCGACACCAACTGACATAAAATAACCAGCTGCAGCACTTACGTCAGCTCTTGCCGCATTTCTCCAACTCCATCTTGGCTGAATTTTACCTTCCTGAGAAATTGAATAAAAATCTAATCCACCTGCACTTTGTGGCAACCATAGATATGCAGAACTTTTTGCTACTTCGATAGTAATAGTTACTAATTCTAAGTCAAAGCAACTTAGGCTTGCGTCTGAATCAACGATAGTTTGTAAATTGATCATTTCAGATAGAAAATCACTATAATTTTCCATTGCGTCCATTTCTTCCATAATAGAACTTAAATATGCATAAGCTTCTTGACTGAAAGGGTGGTCTTGCCAATTTCTCAGATCAAATTGAATTGCTTCTAAGTCCTGATACAAAGCTCTTGCTTCATTAATCAATTCTTCTTGAGTTTTGTTAAACGCTGAAAAATCAACATCTAAATTTGCAAATTCCTGTATTACTTCTTCACTACAGTTGTTGCAATTATCAAAATCAACCTTTTGATAAACCTCAGTAACATATTGGTTGTGTAATGTTCCTACCGTTGCCATTTCAGCTTTTGTAAACCCAATACAATCTGGTTGATTTTGTGAGTCAGGTGTAATTCCCTCATCGCCACAAGAGGCAATTAAGAATATTCCAAAAATTGCTGCAAAAAATAATTTCAAATACTTCATTTGTAAAAATTTAAATATTCACTCTCATAAAAAATGAGAGTTTTGGCAATATTTCCGATGGCTTCATTGAAATTTAGAGAATTTGTTTACTCATATTTCGGAACTTTCACTAATCGTGATAAATTGTCCTTTGTTTTTATGTGGACTTTGTTTTTGTTCCTTAACTTTCTTCGTTTCTCTTTTTCCAATTACTGCCAACTAACCGGAAACATCACTTTATTATGAAAACCTGTAAGAACAATCATTAAAATCTCTCTTTTTGCTATAAATGTAATAACCGTAAAGAAAACGATTTAGTTCCTTGTAATATAGATTTTTTCAATAATAAACTTCCAGATTAATACCTATTAATTTCAATAAAACGCTACATCAATTCTATCATCTGATGAGCTGCTGTGCTTAGTAAAAGACATTGCTAATCATATTATCTCTGGTTGAGACGCTATGAGACGCTATGAGACGCAAAATATTGCATTTGTACATCTCTTGCCTGATCAGCATAAATCCTTGTTAGACTTACCAAGTTTTTAAAACTTGGCAAGTCCGGGGTATTAAGAACGGTGGATCCGCAGACACCACCTTATATGTTTTTTTGAAGTCTAAAAATTCGGTTTTTGGAAAAAACAATCTTTCTAATCTGAAATAATAAAGTGTGTGGGGGGGAGTAAAAAAAACGATAAAAATATTCATGATGCCCTCGATAAACTCAATCAACTTATTTGCGTTGCTTCTTCCTCTTATCTTTTTCTTTAATATCGCGAAAGAAAAATATAAGGGGGGGCGCAGTGCATTGAGCATTGCAGAGGGGGCAGCGTTGATAATCTTTAGAAAATTCTTGATTGGTTTTGTTTCAAATAAATTTGAAACGCCATTTAAAGTAAACCATCGGAAATTCAAGAGTGCCTGTACATTAGTCAGGGAAGGCTTTAAATGGCATCGCAAATTTATTTGCGATGTTAAATTAGTGCCTTCCTTTGTTTCAAATAAATTTGAAACGCCTTTTAAAGGGGCATTCCGTAAATCCAAGAGTGCCTGTACATTAGTCAGGGAAGGCTTTAAATGGTATCGCAAATTTATTTGCGATATACAATGAGTGCCTTCTTTTGTTTCAAATAAATTTGAAACGCCTTTTAAAGAGCTCGCTGAATTACATAAGTAGCCTTGTAGCCTTGTAGCCTTGTAGCCTTGTAGCCTTGTAGCCTTGTATGTCTGTCGCGGTAATCATTTTTATCATCTTTACAAGTGCAAATATAATACCATTTTATGAATCACACAAATATTTATGTATATTTAATTGAATTTTAACATATTAATAATTCATGGTATTTATTCTTTATTTACTTCCATTTTATTATATAACGATATTTTACTTATATACGATGCATCTAATATTTGAAATGCTGCAAAAAATAAGGATTTTTCTACTTCCTTTATATTATAGTATGAAAAAATGTGATTTTTGTGACAGGTTTTTGGCGAGTTTTTTTTTATTTCATGCTGTATTTTTCACTTTTCATACTTGTTTTGTCACTATTTTTGCTTTGCTGGTATACTTTTGGGGTGATTATTCTTTTGTTATAAATACGTTTTCTTTCAATTAAATTGCCCTTTCAGGTCGTTGATATATTTTATTGGCATTATCCCTGGCTTTATGCCGGGGTTGAATTGATTTGGGCTTTTAGCCCGTTGCTGTTGGTTTACGTCTCCAGGGCAAAGGTCTCCCGATCTCTTGTCGGATTTAAAACAAACTAATGTACCCAAGATGAATCTTAACATCTTTATAGTCAACCGGATTACCAAGTCTACTACCTAGAGCTGCAGTTAATCCTATTATCCCTCCTTTTGTATCAAAATTAATACCAACACCAAAACCATAAGGTCTATCCCAATTTTTTATTTTCATAAAGGGATCTCTTACAAAGGCATAATCTGCAAATGCAAATAAAAATGAATTTCTATCTATTATCAAGCGCAATTCAACTGTGCTTATATTATATAAATCAGCTAATATACTTTCTTCGTCAAATCCTCTAAGTATTTTATTGCCTCCCAGTCTGAATAGTTCGTTTTGAAATAGTTTTGAAGCTGATTTTTTTAATGATAATCTATTACCTAATTTCACAACAATATTTCTACTCAAAGAAATATAATATGATATATCTGCTGAAATATTAAATAGATAAGTTGGAGTATCCAAAGAATCATAACTATTGATAAAATCAAAATCATTCCCTTTCAATGCAAGAATCTGTTGGTTTTTAATAATCTTCCTCTGACCTATTCTAGCGTCCATTCCTAATTCATAGCCTTTGCTTGGACTAAAATTATAGTCCAAATTATTATATTTAAGTTGCAGTCCAAAACTGTTGGTAGCTACATCAAGCTTATTGGGCAATCTTCCCGAACTTACTATAGAAGCCGAGTCAACGCCTATCAATCTCGAAGAAAATAAACTCCAATAAGTCTTTAAATAATTCACTCCATGAAAAAGATACTGTACTCCCAAATCAAAATTAACATCCCGATAACTCTCTTCATTGATATAAATATTGAATTTGGAATCAATACCATACGGCAAATCTAATACATATGGGTAATTTATTTCTAAACGTAAGTTTTGCTTACCCTGTGAAAGATTTTTGTACATAAAATACAATCTTTCTCCATGACCCAATCTATTGACCATTTCAGTCATTATTTCTCCTGTTAATTTATACTTTTTAAGTTTTGTTTTATCTTGTAATAGCCCTAAAATAAAATTAAATCTATTGACTTTTTTTGATTTCAACAATAAAATAATAGTTGCTTCATTGCCAAAAAAACCAACAGTTGGCTGCTTATCTAGTTTTAAAAAAGGTAAATTATCTATTTTGTGCTTTATCCGATTTATTTTATCCTTACTAAATATATCTCCTTTTTTTATACCTAAATAATTTTCAAGATATTTGTATGAGAGATCTACTTTAGTATTAACTTTAATAGTGTCAAAATAGATTTTTTTATTTAAAGTAACATCCAATTTAGCAGAAATAGAATCATTCCCTTTAAATAAGATACTATCGAGATTTACACTGGCAAAAGGGAAACCATAATCATCCAAATGTTTTAATATCTGTTCAGAGACAAAAGCTAATTTTGTGGGTGAAACATAATTTTTATTCCATTTATGCAAATTTATTCTCAATTGATTCAAAATATCTTCTTCTTCTTTACCAACAGTCAGGTTAAGCCATTTGTATCGAATCCCGGGTAAAATTTTATAAGTAATAACAAAATCAATAGCAGATGTTTTAATCGTAGGATTTAAAAATCCAAGTGCAAAAAGACTATCTTTGACAAATTCAAACCTGCTATAAAACTTTAAAGAATCTGAAAAATCATAAAGTTGCTTGGATGTAATTCTTCCTGTACTATCAATAACAATCAGTTTTTTATAACTTTTTTTAATATTTGCTGAAGATTCTTGTGCTTGTGACACAAGAGCTAAAAGAAATATCCCAAAGATCAATAAATGTTTCACTAATGGTATTAAGTTTTATTTCTAACGTGATTTAGAGCAAATTCTTACGTTTCAAGAAAGATTTCCAGTATACTTCAATATATCAATTCACCTTTTCCTTCTCTTAATACTTCTATACTCCCGGAGCTGCAGTCCACGATTGTTGAAGGAACCGAACCTCCTACTCCACCATCAATTACTATATCAACCAAATGTTTGTATTCCTCAAAAACATCATAAGGGTCACTTGGATAAACATCCATTTCTTTATCAATTTTGAGAATAGATGTAGACATTAATGGATTGCCCAAACTCCTGACTAAATCATTGACAATAGTAGATTTGGGGATGCGTATACCAATAGTCTTTTTATTGTTCTTCAACATTTTTGGCACGGAGTTATTTGCTTTAAGTATAAAGGTAAACGCTCCCGGTAGATTCTTTTTCAAAATCTTAAATACATTATTGTCAAATGGTTTGGCAAAATCATTTATATGCGTCAAATCTTCAATAATAAATGAAAAATTTGCCTTCTTGGGATCAATTCCTTTAATTCTTGATATTCTTTCAACCGCTTTATGATTTGTAATATCACACCCCAATCCATATAGTGTATCCGTTGGATAAATTATAACACCTCCCTTTTTGAGAGTATCGACAATATGAATAATCTTTCTCCTTTCAGGATTAATAGGATGCAATTTCACTAACTCAGACATAATAATATATTAATTGGGAAGCAAAAATAATCAAATATTTGAAAAAACACTAATAGCTTTTGGTAAACAAGTAACTTCTACTGGAAATTTCCCATAAATCTCTCCATCAGGAGATAGTATTTTGGGTAAATTTGCTTTCAATTGAATAGATTTTGCCTGTATATAATCTACATAAGGTGTATTTACATGCGAACCATCAAATATTTTTGGAAATGTTTTAAGAAGATTAATTCTACTCAACTTATTTAGCACTATCAAATCAAGTTTGCCATCATCTATTTTTGCTCTCGGAGCGATCAAATAATCACCACCTGTATATCTTGAATTGGAAATAATAACAAAAACATTTTTCCATTTTTCTTCTACACCGTCAATTGTTATATTAAGATCAAATGGTCTCAGTTTTATAGTATTGTACAATACTCCAAGGGAATAGGATGTCGCACCAAAATATTTTAATTTTGACGCAGTCATCGCAACATCTGTAATAAATCCAAACCCCATCATATTGGCATAGTAAAAAGTCTCATTATGAGATTCAACTTTAGCGATATCTATCAACTTCGTTTTCCGGGTTTTTATAGCTCTAATAAAAGACTCTAATCGCATATCTGATCGAACAATATCCCGAGACAGTGAGTTGCCCGTACCAACAGGTAATATCCCAAAAGGTATTTTCGTAGCTTTGTCCTTTTTCATAAATGCATTCAAAACATTGAAAAAGCTACCATCACCACCAGCCACTATTATCCCTCCGTAATTGTCCAAATCAAGTTTATCTACAATATCACTTATCTGTTTGACATTATCTGTAAGAACAAATTCAACCTCAATATCATTTTTTTCAAATAATTCCTTGATTTCATCCATCCGACTAATTGATCTGCCTCCTCCGGCAAACTTATTATAAATACAAAGTACGCGCATAGTTTATCCTTTTGCTGGAACAAAAGAACAAATATACTATATTATACCAATATATACTATTCCAAAACTATATTATATGAAATAAACAAAACGGAGAAGAAATAATACAAAAAAAATCTATAGTCAAAACGAATAACAGCACACAATCTCAAATAGAGCCAAACAACTCCATCGTTGACAAACAAAATCACTTTACAAGACAAATTGCCTTGCAAACCAATTTAACACTATAAAAAAACTAAACACCTAACCAACTCTCATACTCATCTTCCTTAGATTTGAATCTAGAAACCGTTGGGTATTTTTTTGGTGTTTCATTCAAATGAAATAACTTTACAAAAAATTCAATTAATTTGTTCACGGGATAAAAATTTAAAATGTTCATGTTCAAAAAAATAAAAAAAAAAAATAAAAAAGACCAAAATAAATCCTAAAAAGTACTCTGACTTTATCTAAATGTTCATATTATTTACAAAGGTAATACGAAAAATTACTAAAATCAAATTTTTATATCATTTTAACACATATTTTCTTCAAAATAAATAAAGAAATCAATTATTTCCTTATATTATTGATATAAATTAAACTCAAAGTTAAGTTTTTTATTGTTTCTGTTCAACTTTTTTTCAAAATTTAACATTTTAAATAAATAAATACTAACAGATTGCAAAAAGCATAACCTTATATGCAAAAAGACACTTCTTTTTATAGAAAGGTTGGTTAAGAATTAGATTTTTTATAAAAAAATAAATATCGTCGGTCACTAAAGTGCTTGATTTAATGAACAGACACTAAATATTTTCATAAAATTCTTAGTTTTGGATTAAAATTATTCTTTATTTACATTATTTTTAAACAGTATTTACAAAATGTTAAAGCTAACAGTTAAAAAACATGAACTAATTTTCAAACAACTTGCCGGAACATCGAGAGGGACTTTAAGAAGCAAACCATCCTGGTTTTTCATACTAATTGATTCGGAAAAACACAGTAATATATCTATTGGGGAATGTGGACTTTTAACGGGATTGAGTTTTGATGACAAATCCGGTTATTTAGAAAAATTGTTCCAAATAGTTCAAAGTGTTAATCAAAAACAAAGTTTGGAAACAAAAATAGACCTATCCGAATGGCCATCCATCAATTTTGGACTTGAAATGCTAAAAAAGGATTACTACTCTACTAAAGATAAGATATTATTTGATACAGAATTCACAAACCACTCGTACAAAATTCCCATTAACGGCTTGATTTGGATGGGTGAAAAAAAATTCATGTTTGACCAAATAAAGTTAAAAATTGACGAAGGTTGGTCATGCATAAAATTAAAAATAGGAGCAATTGATTTTGAGGAGGAAATTGAACTGATAAAATATATCAGAGCACAATTCGGAATTGATGAATTAGAATTGAGAGTTGATGCAAATGGAGCATTTCTACCCACTGAAGCTAAAGAAAAAATGAAAATACTCTCTGATTATGACATTCACAGTATAGAACAACCCATTGGTGCAGGGCAAGAATATAAAATGGCTGAATTGTGTGATAATCCCCCTCTTCCTATTGCTTTGGACGAAGAATTAATAGGTGTCATAGATATGCACAAAAAACAGAGATTATTAAAGCTTATAAAACCTCAATACATAATCTTAAAACCAAGTTTGATCGGAGGATGGAATTCATCAGAAGAATGGATAAATATCGCAAAACAACATAATATCAAATATTGGGCTACTTCTGCTTTAGAATCAAATATTGGGCTAAATGCTATTGCTCAATGGACTGCTACATTGGAAAAAAACTTAATTCACGGTCTAGGTACGGGGCAACTTTACACAAACAATATAGATTCACCATTGCAAGCATCTAAAGGTTACTTGAGCTACGAAAAGGACAAAAATTGGCTTTTTAATATTTAGTGTCTGTCTATAATTAGCAACAGCATAATTTTGTAATATAAATCCCCGTTTTTGAAGCTATTCACAATAAATTATCACAAATCCGATAATATAATTCTATACATATTGTTATTATTACTAAATATATTATAAATTTGCTTAATATATAAAATTTAAAGTATTTAAAATGAAGAAATCACTATATATATTAGTTAGTTTTATTTTAATGATGCATATCGCCAATGCTCAAATGACATCTACTTATTCAGATGAACTATTTTTATACAAGGAAGCAAAAACTCATTATGAAAACAAAAACATGGAGTTAGCCAGACAACTGTTTAAACGTTTTTTAAAGACAAGGGAGGTTTTTAATGAATTCAGCGATATCAACTTCATTGAAGCAGAATTATATCTAATAAAAATTGCATTTGAGACAGGTCAAGATTACGGAGAAGATCTCGTAAAAGAATTTGAAAAAAAATATTCTGCTCATGTATTACTCAACGACGCTTATATTTCACAAGGAAGATACTACTTTAATAAAAATGATTATACGGCTGCAATTGAGACGTACGAAAAAGTAAACCTTGACGGTCTCAACTTTTACAAAGAAGACGAGGTGAAATTCAATCTGGCTTATAGCTATTTTGTAAAAAAAGAATTTGAAAAAGCATCGGTTTTATTTAAAGAATTGAGCTTAACAGACAGAAAATATTACTATCCTGCTCACTACTATTATGGAATTTGTCAATTTTTAAAAAACGATTTTGAGAGAGCTATTAATAGCTTCAACATTATTCAAAATACTACTCAATACAAACAGTATGTACCATATTATTTAGTTCAGCTGTATTTTACTCAAGGTGATTACGACAAGACAATTGAAGTGGGCGAAGAAAAGTTAAAAATAAAAGATGTTATCAATTATTACAAAATCAATCATCTAATAGGCCAATCTTATTTTTTAAAAAAAGACTATGCAAGTGCACTACCCTATCTTGAGATATATGAACAAAATACGGACAAATTAAGAGCAGAAGATTTCTATCAGCTTGGATATATTTATCAGCAATTAGGCAAATGCGACAAAGCGATTACGGCATTTAAAGAGATATCAACACTTAAAAATGCAATGGGACAAAATGCAAATTATTATCTCGCCAATTGCTATTTTAAAATAGGAAACAAGGAATCGGCTAGGACAGCTTTCAAAAATGCAGGAGATTTGGATTTTAACAGTATGATCAAAGAAGAGTCAATATTCAATTACGGTAAACTATCGGCAGAGACAGGATATGATCGTGAAGCTATCAGATCATTATTGTCAATATCAGAAAATTCATTATACTACTTAGAAGCACAAAATGTACTCAAAGATGTTTTTGTCAATACAAAAGATTATAAAAAGGCTCAAGAAACTTTAGAAAAGCTCGACAATGTATCATCTCAATTATTTCAAGCCTATCAAGCAGTATCATATTACAAAGCATTACAAGAAATTAATGATGGCAACTATTCTGAAGCTGAAGAAGACTTGTATAAAGCGGAAAAAATAAACAGAGACATAAATATTGCAATCAAAACACATTATTGGCTAGCTGATTTATTGCACAGGCGTGGCGAATACATTAAAAGCAACCAATACATTGATCGCTATTTCATAATGGCTAAAGGAGTAGATATAGATGATGAAGTCACGACTATACCTTTTGGGAAATATCTCCAAGGATACAACTACTACAAGCTCAATAATTACCCTTATTCCGCCGATAGATTTCTCGAAGCAATAGCATTGTTTAACAAGCAAAAGACCAAGGATATTGAACTAAAACGAAAATTAATAGCGGATTCTCATTTAAGGGTTGCTGACGCGTATTTTCACAATAAACAATTGCAAAAAGCTATTGGTCACTATGACTATGTAATAAATAAAAATGCAGCTCATACCGCTTATGCCTTATATCAAAAAGCTATAATAGCCGGATTAACAGATAAGCCTTTTGAAAAGATAACGATATTAGAAGAGATATTGGACAAATATAAAAAATCTCCAATAAGACCCAATGCTTTTTTAGAATTGGCAAACACATACAATATCCTAAAACAATATGAGAAAGCTTACAATGTATATAATACAATTGTTGAAGAATTTAAAAATCAAACAAAGCTACAAAATGAAGCTTACTTAAAAATGGGACTTATAAGCTACAACAAAGGTAGTATCAACAATGCATTGGAAAACTATAAGATTGTGATAAACAATAATCCTGATGCTGAATCCAAACAAGAAGCATTGACCTCTTTGGAGGAAATATATATAAACGACAAAAAAAATGCTAATGAATATTTTGATTATATCAAAACCGTTCCGGGAGTAAAAATCGATGGGCTGTACAAGGATTCCTTAAATTTTATCACTGGAAAAGTCTATTATGATGAAGATAGTACAGATCGAGCAATTGAATCATTCAATGATTATTTAAAGATATATGATCAAGGGTATTATTCTCTAGATGCACACTACTTAAGAGCAGAAAGCTATTTAAGAAAAAAGAAATTCTCAAAAGCATTTAAAGATTTTAAATATATTATTGATCAGGGATTTAATTCCTATTACGAACCCTCTTTGTATAAAGCGGCAATCATCAGCTTCAATTATCTCAAAAACTATTCGAGAGCATTGAAATACTATAAAGAACTGGATGGTTTGGTCAAGGACGAAAACAAAAGATATGATGTTCAGTTGGGGGCTATGCGAAGTGCTTTTAGAATTAACAATTTTTCTAATGTACAAAAATTTGGTTCAAAAATACTAAATAATTCATTGACTTCGCCAAAAGAAAGATCGGCTGCACATTACTACATAGGTAAGGTAGCACAGTCAAATAAAAAATACGATACCGCATTAAGACATCTAAATAAAGTTATAAAACAAAACAAAAACAGTAATTGGGCTGCAGAAGCCAGATATTTAATATCAAAGATTTACTACCATAGAAATGAATTGTCCCTTGCTAAAAAGATGATTCAAGAGGCAAATATCAAGAATAGCGCTTATCCCTATTGGGTCGCCAAAGGGTTGATTTTGATGTCAGATATTTTTGTTGCAAAAAAAGATTTATTTAACGCCAGAGCTGCACTTGAAGCGGTACTGGAAAACTACAAAGAGGATAAAGGGATTATAAATCAAGTAAAATCAAAATTGGAGAAGCTCACTCAATTGGAAGAAAAAAATAGTAGAGTAGAGAAAGTCAATGAAGATGGAACTATAAAACTTGATTCAATCAAATAAATAAATAAATAATCTAATAATTAACAATTGACAATTACAGAAATAACAAAATTTCAAACCTATGAAATACAAAAATATAATATTAGTGGCATTATTGACAATTTTAAATTTTTATTTGTCTGCTCAAGAAGACAACGTCAATTTTGATGACGTACAAGTAATAAAAGAATTCTCTGCCAAAATAGGTGATTTTAACAAAGTTAATATCGAACCTAAATTACCGATATTTGACCTTAGTACTAGAAGATACAAATACAATGTAAGGGCTATCCCGGTAAAATTGGAGTATGAAAAGCCTAAAATCAGACCTTTGGCTCTACCTGATCCAAAGCCTATACATATCAACAAATATTATGTAAAATTAGGTTATGGCTATCCTAAGTTTCTAGATGCAGAACTGTCAATTGGATACAAAAAAAATAATATAAATTCAAATATTGCCTTAACACATCTTTCGGCAAACAGTACTGCAAATATAAAAGATCAAAGAAACTCTAAAACACAGATAAACTTTGCATTTTTTAATAGAAAAAATGAAACGGACTTAGAGTACAGTATAAATGGAAAAATAGAAGGTGACTATTACTATTTATATGCAAATAACAAGACAATTCAGGATAGTTTTACCACTTTACAAAATAAAAGAAGAATATTAAGAGGAAGTATAAATGCAAAATTAAAAAAAGAAGAATTATTAAGCAATTTAGACAACAAAACAGAGTTAGCCTATGGTTTTATTCAACTTAATACCGGTAAGATACTCGAGAATATTTTTACTGTTGAAAACCTTAGTGAATACAGTTTAAATCAATATGCATCTGTAAATATACCTTTGACCTTGAAGACTATTTTGGGAAGCGATATATTTAAAGTACAAGCTAAACCGTTTTTTCGATACAACACAAGATTATTGAATATCAAAATAGGAGGAGATATTGGCAAAACTCAAGACTTAAACTTTCTATACCCTTATGCAGAGGTTTCATCCAACCTTTTTGACAATTTCATTGAGATATTTGCCTCAGCCGACAATCAAATATTTAATAATACAATTTATATCCAGTCTGAAATTAATCCGTTCATGAACTTTGAAAAAAACTCCATCTCTACAACTGCCTATAATAATTATACTGCCGGAATTCGCAGTAGTCTTGAAGGAGTGAAAATTGAATTTATCACAGCTTATAAAAAATTCAAAAACAAATTATTTTTTATACCATCTTTAACAGACAGAAGGACTTTTTCCATTATTTACGACAACGGCAAAAACATCCAACTTCAATTAAACCTTCTATACAAAATACTACCTGAGCTTGAAATAGAAGGGAATATCACAAACAACATATATACTATGGATAACATAGCCAAACCATGGCATACTCCAAGTTTAACTGCAAATTTTTCGACAAAAACAGAATTAATAAACAAAAAATTATTAATTAAAGGTGGTTTGTTTTTTGCTTCACAATCTTGGTTCATGGATTTTGATGGAAACAAAAAGAAGCTTTCAAGTTATTTTGATTTGAGTGCTAAAGCAAGTTACAAATTCCTTGAAAAATCAAGTATATTTATAGAAGTTAACAATATATTTTCTCAGAAATATCAAAAATGGTATCAATATCCAAACTATGGAATTAATGGATTGGCAGGCATGGAAATAAGGTTTTAATATAATTACCGGTACAATTAACAAACAACTTTGTATTAAAAATAATAAATATAACAAAATAGTGTTACATTTGCAAATTCATTAACTTACAACTATGGGGCAAGATTCAAAATTTTCGTTCAAAGAATTGTTTTCATTTATTTTTAGTAAAACATTTTTGAAACATTTAGGGTTGATCATATTATTTATTGCAGTCGTCATTACAGCTATTCTTTGGTGGTTGGATATATATACAAATCACGGACAGAAACTTGTACTTCCAGATTATAGCAACGTAAAAGTCGATAAAGCTACAAAAGATGCTAAAGAGAGAAAGTTTGTGATAATAGTCGATGATTCAACACATATAGTAGGTAAACCCGGAGGAATAATAATAGCACAAAATCCAAAACCTGGAGCTAAAGTAAAAGAAAACAGGAAGATTTATGTTACGGTAACCAAATATAATCCGGACAAAATAAAAATCAATGATCTTCCATTGCTTTACGGAAGAAATTTTGAAGCTAAAAAAAGAGAATTGGCAATATTAAAAATAAATTCTAAAATAAAAGGATACAAATACGATATTGGATCACCAAATTATATCCTTGAGGTATTTTACAATGGAAAGTCAATAATTTCAAAAAAAGGAAAATCCAATAATGTAGAAATTGAAAAAGGAGGAACTTTAGAATTTATTTTAAGTAGAAAATCAGGAGGCTCTACAAATCTTCCACAATTGAAGTGCAAGACGCTAGAACAAGCCCTTTTCCTACTTGAGTCAAGGAATTTGAATATTGGGTTAATCAGGAAAAATGGCGATATAGTTTCTGATACCGAACCGGGTTTTATCACAAAACAAATACCTGCCGCTATTGATAATATCCCAATGGGAACTACCGTAGACCTTTATATATCTACCGATGTGCCGAAGGGATGCAACTAAAGGCTATTTCTTTGCCGCAACGCTTCATAAACCGTTACTGCAACCGAAACAGAAACGTTGAGTGAATCAACAATACCTGACATCGGAATAGTAAAGATTTTTTCTTTTTCCTTAAGCCAAAAAGAAGACAGCCCCTGTGATTCTGTACCGAATATAACAGCTATACTCTTCTTCATATCCACATTATAAATATTGGTATAAGATGGCAATGCAGCTGAATAATAACCTATATTATTTGTATCAAACCATTGCTTTAATTCTATATTTGTGGTCACCACTACTGGCACCGTAAATGCAGCACCAATACTAGACCTTATCACATTGGGATGGTATTGATCTACCCTACTCTCCGTCAATATAATCGCATTGACATTAGCTGCATCTGCTGTACGTAAAACAGCCCCCAAATTACCAGGCTTCTCCACAGATTCCAAAACAACAAAAAGACTATTTTCGTCAGAGACGAAGTCATTCAATGTGTAAACCTTCTTTCTAAACACAGCTAAAACACCTTCCGTATTATCTCTGTAAGCCACCTTCTCATATACTTTTTTCTCCAACTCAAATACAGGTATTTCTGTTGAGGTATTACGCAATAGCTCAGATATATTCCTACTATATATATCGGGACAATAATACAAAGACACTACCTCAAAACCCGATTTTATACCCCTTTCTACTTCTTTTACTCCTTCCGCAACAAAAACATCAGAAAGTTTTCTTTCCCTGCTTTTATAAAGCTTTCGCAGTTGGAGTATCTTTTTATTGTGGACACTACTAATTATCATTATGCCAGAAGCTTAGCTTTCATTTGAGTAAACTCATCCTCATTAATGATTCCGGATTCTTTCAACTGCCCCAATTCTTTTAATTTGTCAATAATCTCATCCGCTGTCTTCAATTTCTCTTTCTTCTCCTCAACTTCCTTTACAATGGCCTCCTTATGCTCTTGCTCTTTACTAAAATCTTCTGCTATCTCTTTACCTTTTTCAAACTTATCTGTATACATCTTTTTCAAAGAATTCAAATCAACATCCAAAAAAGTGCCTCCTGTCTCAAAATGCTTTTTAAAAGCATACCCAATTCCATAAGTACTTGCACCTGACAATACTGCTGTTGCTACACCCCCAAGATAAGATCCGATAATCGGTATAAACTTAATAGCTCTTGAAGCTCCCGCCTTGGCCAAACCGGCAGTAGTCAATGATGTGATAATCGCTTTACCTTCAGATTCCTTAAAATCGACTTCATGTATTCTCGCCAGTTGTCTTATCATATCCAGTTGGATATAACTGATTGCCGCAAAATCCAGTAGAGGAATCGGTATAAATCCTGCTCCCATAGACCAAATCATATGATTTTTTATAATTAAATCCGAACTATCTTTTCTGATATCATCAATTTCTTGCATAAAACAATTTTTTATTTTTTTTACTAAATAGCGTCAGCATACAAACGCTTCAATTATATCTATTGGTTTTAGCTAACTCCAATTACATTACAATTTTTTTAATTTAAAAGTTCAAAATATCTGAACTATCAAAATATAATCACAGCTAAAAACACCATAAATCAACCTAATAAATCGACAATTTTCCTAACATTAGTATAGTTTGCTCCTCCGTCAAGCAACGTAAATAAAAACCTAGGCTTACTAATGATTAAAAATTCATTTTTCCCCGCTTCTACTTCCTTTGAATTTATAGTTATCAATTCCCCCCATGAAACATGTCCCTTTTTTAAATAAATTATTACATTGTTTCCATTTATTTTTATATTTGCTCCACTAAAATACTCCTTTTCTTTTATGGCATTTAACAATTCTTTTTGTGATAAATCCGAAATTATCTTTTTTTGATATTTTAACCCAGTATTCTCATCGGTTAATTTTGTAATTCCATTCATCCTCAACTGACTTTTGTTAATAGATACTAAAAGCCATGACATAATTCCTCCAAAAATTATAAAATTGAAAACAAACCTATACAAATGAAAATCCAGCCCTAAAGCAAAATTTAATACCTCATTGAGTATTGCAAAACCTAATCCCATAATTAAAAATACCCTTAAATATATTCTACTAATTTGTCTCATAATATCATTATTTTAGCAGTATATAATTTAATATCCCATCAAAATCTTGTGCATTAAAATATTTCCATTCCCCTTTATTTCTAAACCATGTCAGTTGCCTTTTGGCGTATCTTCTAGTATTCCGTTTTATTAATTCAACTGCCTCATTTTTGGATATCTCACCATCAAAATACTCAAATAATTCTTTATATCCCACAGTTTGAAGCGCTTTCAAATATCTATAATCAAGTAAATTCCTTGCTTCTTCCTCCAGACCTGCTACCATCATCTGATCCACTCTTCGATTAATCCTCTCATATAGTATAGCTCTTGGCCACTCCAATAAAACCTTAACCACATCAAATTCTCTTTTATTATTTTTTTTATTTGTAAAAGATGTAAAGGGTTTCCCACATTGTTTGATTACTGACAATGCTCTTATCAATCTATGCGAATTGTTTAAATCGACCGTTTGAAAATACATCGGGTCTGCTTTTCTTAGTTCATCTTGTAGATAACCTATCCCATTTTGCTTAAAGTTACGCTTTAATCTATCAACTATTTCAACATCTATTTCTGGAAATTCATCTATACCATTAATTATTGCATCTATATAAAGCCCCGTTCCCCCCGTCAAAATCACATAATCATTAGATAAAAAATAACCGTTGAGAAAATCCATTACCTCTTTTTCATATTTGCCAACATTATATTTATCAAAAATCGACACATTTCCTATAAAATGGTGGTTTACTCCTTCCATCTCCAGTGCATCAGGCTTGGCAGTACCGATATTCATTTCTTTATAAACCTGTCTACTATCAGCAGAAATGATATCTGCATCAAAGCTTTTAGCCACATTTATTGACATGGAAGTTTTGCCCGAGGCTGTTGGTCCGGCAATAACAATTAATAACTTTTTATCTGATTCTCTATCCAAATTTAATTTAATTAGTTTACTTTGGCAAAAAAATAAAAGTGATTTATCCGGTGTCTTCACAAAACAGACTAATTTTTTCAGTTAATATATTTTGTGGTAGTCACAATATCTTAAACGTGTAAATGTAAAAATTATTCACAAGAAAACTCAACAAAATTAAAAATATTTATGATTTATAAATTTTTAAAATGGTATGCTGCATTAGGGATTAAGTTCTATTACAAAAATATTTTCATCCAATATAACTCCAATTTACCAAAGACACATCCCATAATATATGCTTCAAATCATCCTTCAGGATTTTATGAATCACTTGTATTTGCTACAATTTCAAAAATCGCACCAATTTACCTAGTAAGAGCTGACTATGTCTCAATAAAAGGCTTAATATGGATATTCAAAATATTAAAATTATATCCGATTTATAGGCAATCTGAAGGTCTTAAAGATGTAAGTAAGAACAATGAAGTTTTCAATTTACTTTACAATGAATTAGCAGCCAAAACCCCAGTTTGCATATATCCTGAAGGAACAACCAAATTTAACTTCCGCATCAGAACTATAAAAAAAGGAATTTCAAGACTGGCTATAGGAGCCAAAAAAAATGGTATAAGAGATATCAAGATAGCCCCAATTGCTTTTAATTTTGTAGAACCCGTTAAATTCAGATCTAATCTCTTTATACTTTCCTCTGATTTGATGAGTTTAGACCATATTGATGGTGAACAACTAAACAATCCGACGTCATTGAGAGCATTAACTATCGAGATAGAGAAAAAAATGAGAGAAGTCGTTCTGGATTTAGATTCCAAAGAACAGCATGAATTGTACCAGAGATTACAACTGTTATTTGTAAATGACAATTTTGCAATCACAGGCAAATCAGGTTATATTAAAAATTCTGAATTACCTGAAAAAGTGAATAATCTATCAAATAAAATAAAGAAATTAGACGAGAAATCTTTCTATGAACTAAATAAAAAAACGATAAAATATTTTAGTGAATTAAACGATAATAAAACTAATGACAGAGCCGTCATCAGTAATAAAAACACATTAATAGATAGTATGCTATTTATTTTTGGTTACCCTTTATATATCCTAGGAATTTTAGTTAATGCAATACCGATACTGTTCGCATTAAACATACAAAAAAACAAAATTAAACAGTACGAGTACAAAACTGTTGTAACAGTATTGATCGCCCAGTTTTCATATATTATATATTTACTTTTACTGTTAGTATTATCTTTATTTATCTTTTCGACACTTGGACTTATTGTTTTGACTTTTCCTTTCTTGGCGTGGTATTCACTTAAATTCTACGACTTTAAAAATAACTATTTAGCCATTAATAATTTTACAAAATCGCAAAACAAAGATTATTTAGTTAAACTAAGGGCAGAAATTGGGGATATTATCAGGCAGTGGGGTACGCATGAAAAAAGAGCAATCTTCAATTGAAGATTGCTCTTAAAATTTAATTTGTAAAAAATCAAATTATCTTACAGCATCTTTCAATGCTTTACCCGGTTTAAATTTAACAAGATTCATTGCAGGTATTTTCAATTCAGCGCCAGTTGCAGGATTTTTTCCCATTCTTGCAGCTCTTTTTGAAATTGAAAAAGTACCAAAACCAATGAATGCAGCTTTATCTTCTTTAGTTAAAGCGTCTTGAATTCCATCAAATGTAGCATTGACAGCTTCAGTTGCTTGAGCTTTAGAAATATCTGCTTTCTCCGCTACTAATTTAATTAAATCTCCTTTGTTCATTTGTTAACTTTTAATTAATAAAATATTTTTTGCTCGGCAAAGGTATAATAAAAATCAATTATACAAAAAAAATTAACAAAAACTTTATAAATGCCCTATCTAAGGGGCATTTAGCGGTTATCAAAAAACAATTACATATTAAAAAAAATCAAATATTCAAAACTATAATTTATGACAGATATTTTGAAGTTAAGATAACATATGAAATTGAAAAATATTAAAATTTTAAAAGCTTTACCCCTAAAATGACTGCATAATCATTCATTTTATGTAAATTTGTAATATATTAAAAAAATAAATCTATAAATATGCCAGATAATAAAGAAAAATTAAAAGCTTTACAAATGACTATCAGTAAACTTGAAAAGTCTTATGGAAAGGGAGTAATCATGAAACTGGGAGACAAAGCTGTCATTAATGTTGATACAATCCCAACCGGCTCTTTAGGTTTGGATATCGCACTAGGTATAGGAGGACTTCCAAGGGGAAGAGTCATTGAAATCTATGGCCCGGAGTCTTCAGGTAAAACAACCCTCGCCATTCACACTATTGCTGAAGCCCAAAAAAAAGGTGGTATAGCTGCTTTTATTGATGCAGAGCACGCTTTTGACAGAAATTACGCTGAGGCTCTTGGGGTTGACATTGATAATCTTCTCATATCCCAACCCGACAATGGAGAACAAGCTCTGGAAATAACAGAAAACTTAATTCGTTCAGGTGCTATCGACATTATAGTAATTGACTCTGTTGCAGCCTTAACTCCAAGAAGTGAGATTGAGGGTGAAATGGGAGACTCCAAAATGGGGCTACACGCAAGGTTAATGTCTCAAGCTCTCAGAAAGCTAACGGGGACTATCGGTCGTACAGGTGCCACATGTATTTTCATAAATCAGTTAAGAGAGAAGATAGGAGTGATGTTTGGCAATCCTGAAACCACAACAGGAGGAAATGCATTGAAATTTTATGCTTCTGTAAGACTGGATATCAGGAAAGCAGGGGCTGCTATCAAAGACAAAGAAGGTAATATAGTAGGCAATCCTGTAAAAGTCAAAGTGGCAAAAAACAAACTTGCAGCACCGTTTAAACTAGCTCTATTTGATATAATATATGGAGAAGGAATATCAAAAACAGGTGAAATTCTAGATATTGCTGTTGATTTGGATTTGATAAAGAAAAGTGGTTCATGGTATGCATACGGAGATACAAAAATTGCACAGGGTAGAGTGGCTGCAGTACAGTTTCTAAAAGACAATCCGGAAGTCGCTGAAGAATTGGAACAGATAATAAAAGAAAAATATCTACCTCATTTGTATGAAAATAAAGAATAATAGTTTTATAGAAAAATAAAGCAAAACAGTACATTAGGTATAGAACATTGTTAAATAGTTATTAATTTTAGGGCTTTATGCAATGATTATTCGATTTTTTTGTTTATTTTTGGGAATATTGTTTAATTCTTAAAATGTAAATTAATGAAAAAAATTAAAAATTTAGTTCTGTTATTAGCGATGGCTTTCTTCGCTCAGATGTCATTTGGTCAAACTGTACTTGGAGTATGGAAAACAATTGATGATGAAACCGGAGAACCTAAATCTCATGTGAAAATATATAAGAAAGACGGCAAAGTATTTGGTCGGGTTGTAAAATTACTGCCAAAAGCGACTACCACTACTTGTGATGGATGTCCCGGAGACAAAAATGGTAAGAGTTTGTTGGATGTTGATATTCTTTGGGATTTGGAAGCAGATGATGACGGAGTATGGGACGATGGTGAAATTGTAGATCCTGCAAATGGAAAAGTTTACAGATGTAAAATATCTTTGGAGAATGCAGACAAATTAAAAGTAAGAGGATATATTGGATTTTCGTTATTTGGCAGAACGCAAATTTGGCATAGAGTCAAGTAGTATTTTTTCACATTAAAATTGGCAAATTGAAATCATTTGATTCGCCAATTTATCCTATACCATATATTTACTAATGTTATTTTTTTTAAGAAAATTAATACCGGCTATTTTATTGTTCATATCTGTTAGCGCTTTTTCTCAATTTGAAATGGCAGATTCGAGTAATAGGGTTATTATCAAGCCCTTTAGCCCTCCGGTAGGGGCTGTCATTCAAGATATGCTGTATACCCAAGCAAAGGTATTCCTCGCTCCTGATATTTTTGAAAAAAATCATAATCTATTAAATTATAGAGGAAAAAGTGTCCTACTCTATTTTATCAAAAAAGATTGTTACAATTGCGAAAATGGTCTTGAAGCATTAAAAGAACTCAAGAAACATTATGGCAATAGAATAGAGATTTTTGCCTTTTCAAATGAAAGTAAAAATTCATTACTTAAAGCTTATAAGCACTTAAATCCCGGTTACAATGTAATGTTCAATAGCAAAATCTTTGGAGAAATGATGTATGCAGGCAGTCTAGGTTATCCACGGCTTTTTTATATAAACAAGGAAGGATACACTACTAAAATCATACCTGAAGAGACCTTTGACCAAACCAGCAACACTAAAGATTTAATATTAAAAACCATACAGGAAATTGAAGAAGGAAGAAAAGAAATACATAATTAAAGAAATTTTTTATTCTATTCAGGGCGAAGGGTATCACAGTGGCAGACCGGCTATTTTTGTAAGATTTGCAGGTTGCAACCTTTGGTCAGGAAAGGAAAGTAATAGACAAAACGCAATTTGCAAGTTTTGTGACACAGATTTTGTGGGTACTGACGGTATCAATGGAGGAGAGTACACAGCAGAAGATCTTATCCAAAAAATCAAAACAATCAAAGCCGCATCAAAGTGTAAATTTATAGTTTTAACCGGAGGAGAACCTTTGCTTCAATTGGATAAAAATCTGATAGATACTTTTCATGATAATAATTATTTTCTTGCGTTGGAGACAAATGGAACTCATAACATAATCGAAGAAATAGACTGGGTAACCGTAAGTCCTAAAATAGGCTCAAAATTCATTCAGAAATCCGGAGATGAATTGAAAGTTGTTTTTCCCCAAGAAAAACTAGACCTAAGTGAATTTAGTAATCTTGATTTTAAGCACTTTTATCTTCAACCTAAAGAAGAAAAAGTACCTAATATCAATATCAGGAAGACTCTTGATTATTGTTTGGAAAACCCAAAGTGGAAACTTAGTTTACAAGTACACAAAATTTTGGATATCCAATAAAAAAGCTCCGGA
This sequence comes from Saprospiraceae bacterium, assembly GCA_026986005.1. Lineage (GTDB taxonomy): Bacteria > Bacteroidota > Bacteroidia > Chitinophagales > Saprospiraceae > JADJGA01. Next base: position 3,669 of record JALSPK010000179.1, on the reverse strand, counting down.
TATAAATCCGGAGCTATAATTGTGTCAATCTGTTATAAATTGATTAGAATATATATCTCAAACCAAATTGCATTTGCCATCTTGAAGCAAGACTAAAGTCATCTCTGTAAGTTGACTTCAAGGTAGTATCAAACCCATAGGTTGGATTGCCTTCACCATCAACTGATACCCCAATTGGTTGAGTATTCGAAGGATATTGTCTTACGCCCCAATTTGAATTTATTAAGTTTCCAAGATTTAAAACATCAATACTCAATTGGATAGTATTCTTCTTACCACCAACCATAAAATTAAAGTCTTGCAATATTCTCATATCTATATCTGTATACCACGGATTCAGACTAGCATATTTTTCTGCATATTCTCCTCTTCTTCCACTTAAATATTCATCTTGGTCGATAAACTTATCCAAAGCGTTTCTTTGTTCCTCAACATTATTACCTCCGAAATTCATTTTTCCGATTTCATCCTTTGTAGGAATATAAATCAAATCATTAAGACCTGAACCATCTCTGTTTATATCACCTGAATAAGTATAACTATATCTTCCACCTTGAGCAGCCTCAAAGAAAAACGCAACAGAAGTAGCCATCTTGTCATTTGCATAATCAAATTTTCTGAATGCAGAACCCACAATTCGGTGTTTATTACCATATCTTGAATATGACAATTTGGGGTCATTCACATTACCAAGAGCAGGATTTCTAGCAAAGGCATCAGATGTAATCTCAGCAGGAATAGAACTCGCATCTTTAGAATCAAGATAACTATATCCAATACTTGTAAACATTCCATTAGCCCATTTCTTTTGTATCTGAAATAGTGCATTTACGGTTTGACCTACATTAGTATTGTAGAATGCCCATGCGTTGTCATATCCAAATGGTCCTTTTGCAGCAGGATTTCGATCTGCATCATTGTTATAAATCACTCTATTATCAACTCCTTTCAATGTATCTGAAGGTTGCTTCAAAGCAACATTTCTCACGATCATTGCATTGAGATCCTTTGTATATATAAAATCAGCTGAAAGAGTAAAATCTCCCGGCAATTTTGCATCAAGTCCTAAATTAGATCTCCAAACTTGTGGGAACTGAAAGTCAGGTGATACCGCTGTATAAAAATATGTATTAGGATTCGCAACTTGATTTCCTAGCCATACAAACGGGAATCTTCCTGTAAAAGATCCTGTCCCCCCCCTTAAAATAAAGCTATTATCTCCTTTTACATCATAATTAAACCCAATTCTAGGTGAGACATAAGTCTTTGAATCAGGAAACTCAGTTTGATCAAAATGAATAACATTTCCTTCCAAATCATAATAGTCTCTTGTAGGGTCGTAGCAACAGTTTCTGTCAATATTCTCTTGAGCTTTAGTTGGAGTATCAAAATACAATGCTTTATCAAGTCTAACTCCGGCTGTCAATGTAAATTTATCTGTTATATTCCATTCATCTTGTAAATAAAAGGCAACCTGACCAACATTTGTTTCAGCTAATGCCCAACCTTCTCCCAATTTACCATCATATCCACCATTCTCATCAAAATTAGCTTTAGCTGCTTCAACATCTGCATCAAATGCACCTGTGTTAACAGCATCGACAAAAGCATCTACGCTTGCCCATCCGGGACCAAATACACCCGCATAATTCCCTAAATTAAATGAATTATCAAAAAGGAATTTTTCAAATGAAGCTCCAATAGTAAACGTATGCTTACCCATATACATATTAAAATTATTAGTAACTTGATACACATCTTGATTCAATCTGTTGTGAATTGAAAATGGTTCGTGACCTGCTACTATATAACGAATACCGTCCTTATTGATATTTATTGTTGGGAATGGAGTTGAAAACGGTGATCTTGAATCTCTAAATGCTGTATATCCAACTTGGAAGTTGTTGGAGTATCTATTTCCAAATATTGATTTGAATTCACCAATTATTGAATGAAGTTTATTCTTTATTTGATATCCGGCATTTTTGAATTGCAGTGTCACAAAATCAGGCCCTCTATGTCCAATTGCCTCAGGATGTGCAGGTTTATCTCTAGAAGCGTCCAAGTAATTATAAGCGATAGAAAAAGAATGATTTTGATTGATATTATAATCAAGCTTTAACATTGCTTTTTGATTGTCTGTTCTGTGATTGAAATTCTCATATGGACCGGTATCATAATTGTATCTATCCTTTAGAGCTTTTGAAACTTTATCCAAATCGGTTGCCAATACTCTTGAGACATTGTTTCCATCAAGTCCATCTCTTTTTGCAACCCACTCAGTAGCCAAATCACTTCTCCTTTCTATTTCAGCATTAGCAAAAAAGAAAAGTTTATCCTTTATAATCGGACCTCCAATAGAAAATCCTGTCTGAAGATGCTCCAAATCAGCTTTGAAGATATCATTTCCTTTTACCTTTGCGCCTGTAAGGTCTTGGTTTCTGAAAAAGCCAAAAGCTGTTCCGTGAAAATCATTTGTTCCTGATTTTGTTACTGCATTTACTGCTGCACCTACAAACCCTGCTTGCGTCACATCATATGGAGCCAAGCTTACTTGTATTTGCTCTATAGCATCCAGTGAAACAGGCTGCGCATTGGTTTGGCTACCGGGGGTTGCAGCATCAAGTCCAAAAGGATTGTTGAATATAGAACCATCAAGAGTAAAATTATTCATCTTATTGTTTCTTCCTCCAAACGAGCTACCATCTGCTGAAGGGTTTAATCTATAATAATCTGAAGTTGATCTTGAAATAGTAGGCAGCTTTGTTATCACTTCAGAAGTGATACTTGTCTCTGCACCAGTTCTCTCATTGTTTAGTATCGCATCTGCTTTACCGGTTATAGTCACGCCTTCAAGCTGCACTCCTTTTTCCAATAATTTGAAACTCAATGACAACTTTTGCCCCAGCTGCAAATAGATGTTGTCATACGTTTGCTTTTCACTACCAATATATGAAGCTTCAATCGTATAAGGCCCACCTACTTTTAGATTAGGCAAAGTGAATCTACCATCATTTCTAGTGGTTGTTCCGAAAAAACTTCCGGTTGGTTTGTGAATGGCAACTACATTTGCTCCAATCAGGACATCTCCCTTGGAGTCAACTACTAGCCCTTGTACAGTAGCAGTCGTACTAACTTGAGCATCAACATTTATTGCAAACAAAAATGTCAATGCAAAGATAAAAATAGAATAAATAATTTTTCTCATAATTAAGGTTGGTTTAAGTTAAATAATAAAAAATAACATGCGAAATTAAAAAAAATAATATTATATTAATAATTTATTAATATAATCTTTTCATATATGAATAATACCTGTACTTAATAAAAAGAACCTTCAAATTATCATTTTTTGAAGGTTCTTTTCGTAATATTGATTTAAACCAAACCGCTACCAATATCCTGATTATAAAAAGCTTTGTTTTCACTTCTTCCTTTTTATAAAATATTTCCGTAGCTAAGGCTATGCAAAGATTTTTTTCATTGAATGAGTAAAAACTATTTCTTTTTCTATTTCACCATCTTGATAACGGTTTGGTATTTGCAGCACTGATTTAACATCATTTATCTTGAAGTGCAAACACTTTTTTCAATAAATCGGTAGTCCGTGATTTTATATTTGTACGAATGTCCAATTCTTTTTTCTCAACCATTTTGAATACACCGTCC
>JALSPK010000178.1 GCA_026986005.1 Saprospiraceae bacterium | reverse complement strand
CAACTATATGCGGTTATACTCATAGTGACTTACTAACAGTTTTTAAAGAGCATTTACAAGGGGCAGATATGAGCGAAGTTAAATTATGGTATAATGGATATAATTATCTTGGAGAAAAGGTATATAACCCTTTTGATATTTTGCTTTTTATAAGTAAAAAATTTGATTTCAGAAATTATTGGTGGTCAACAGGCAATCCTAGTTTCTTGATAGACATGTTAAAAACAGGTGAGTATTTTATTCCGAGTCTGGAAAACTTTGAAGCTACTGAAGAGATATTAGACACTTTTGATGTCGATAAAATAGAATTGATTGCTCTATTATGGCAAACAGGATATTTGACTATTAAGGAAAAGGTTAAAACGTTTTTTGGAGTAGAATTCAAGTTAACCACTCCGAATAAAGAGGTTCAGACATCCCTTAACAGTTTATTTATTTCATATCTGACAGAACAAACCACTCAAAAACTCAGATATCAAAAAAGTATTCTTAATATGCTTATGAATGAGGATTTGGATGGATTTAAAGAGGCTCTTTTCACGCTTTTTGCATCTATTCCTTACAGCAATTTTACTAATAATAAAATATTGCAATATGAGGGATATTACGCCAGTGTGGTTTATGCTTATCTGGCAAGTGTCGGCATGAAAATGATTGCAGAGGACATTACCAATCTAGGTCGAATAGATTTGACAATGATACATGAGCAAAAGGTTTTTATCATTGAATTCAAACTGGCGGAAGAAGCTTCGGGAAAAGCACTAGAGCAAATCAAAGAAAAGCGGTATTATGAGAAATACCAAGACCGAAAAAACATCTATATTATAGGCATTGAATTCAGTAGGGCGAAACGCAATATTGTGGGATTTGAATGGGAGAAGATTTAAAAGGACAAAGTTTAAAGTGCAAAGGATAAAATGCATATGTACTCGGCATGACACTAGTCTGTTGTTCTGAAAATATATCAATAGATAATCAAGGAAATATTTTAAATCGTAAAAAGATTATTTTTAAAATTTTGATGACTTTATGAACAGACACTAAATAGGCGGGCTTTTTTTGGTTTTATCTTAATATTACACGTATATTGTGGGCTTGTTTAAAATATGGGAAAATCTTTGGACATAATCAAGCGCCCTATAGAAAAAGAACTCATTGAGTTTGAGGACTTTTTCAAACATTCAATGAAAAGCAATGTCGCTTTATTGAACAAAATCACTTATTACATATACAAAAGAAAAGGCAAACAGGTGAGACCAATGTTTGTGCTACTTACTGCCAAAATGCTTGGAGGAATTAATGAAGACACTTATACTGCAGCAGCTTTAATTGAATTGCTACATACTGCTACTCTGGTTCATGATGATGTAGTTGATGATTCTGATAGAAGGAGAGGATTTTTCTCCATCAATGCTTTGTGGAAAAATAAAATTGCCGTATTAGTGGGAGACTACCTATTGTCCAAAGGTTTACTTTTATCAGTAGAAAAAGAGAGATATGACTTTTTGAAAATTTTGTCTTCGGCGGTAAAAATGATGAGTGAGGGAGAACTACTTCAAATGCAAAAAGCTAGAAAGTTGGATATAACAGAAGATGTTTATTTTGATATCATCAAACAAAAGACAGGTTCTTTGATATCTTCTGCCTGTGCAATTGGTGCTGCTTCTTCTACTGACGACAACGAAACCATAGAAAAGCTAAAGTTATATGGTGAAAAAATAGGTATCGCTTTTCAGATGAAAGATGATCTCTTTGATTATGGAGAAGATGAGATAGGGAAACCTAGAGGTATAGATATAAAAGAGAAAAAAATGACATTGCCTTTGATACATGTCTTGAATAAAGTATCAAAAAAAGAAAGAAAATGGATAATAAATACAATTAAAAATCACAATACAAACAAGAAAAAAGTAAATGAGTTGATTAGTTTTATCAGAAAAAATGGTGGAATGGAATACACTATTAATAAAATGAAAGAGTATAAATCTGAAGCTAATGAGATACTTAACAGTTTACCTGCAAATGAAGGTAGGGAAGCTTTGTATAAACTATCAGAATTTATTATCAACCGTAAAAAATAAAAAGGCTAGCTGTAAGACTAACCTTTTTCAAGTTTATTAAAATTCGTTGAGTTTATAATTGTTAGTCAAGTGACTGATTTTCTGTTTTAGCTTTTTTTACAAATTCCGCATATTCCTCTGTTGTCATACCATCAAACACAAAATCTATAGGATTTATGGCTTTACCGTTATAATGCACCTCATAATGACAATGAGGAGCAGTTGAAGACCCTGTACTACCAACTAGACCAATTGTTTGTCCCCTTACCACTTTCTGACCTTTCTTCACCAATATCTTAGACATATGACCATAAAGTGTCTCGTATCCATATCCATGATCTATAACCACGTGCAGGCCATATCCTCGTTTCTTCCTTATGACTGCTTTTACAACACCATTACCTGTCGCCTGAATATGAGTACCTCTTGGAGAAGTAAAATCAATACCTTTATGAAATTTCTTAATGTGGTATATGGGGTGATCACGATATCCAAATCCCGAAAGATAAGCAATTTTTCTTTTTATCTTATCCTCTCGTATGGGTTTGATAGAAGGGACAGAAGCCAGTCTATCAGCTCTTTGAACAGCCAATTTCTCCAGAGTATCAAGAGAAGCATTTTGTAGTTCAACTTTTCTGTTGAGTTTTTTTACTTTAGCCAGAGTTTCTTTTACCAGTTCATTATTATTAGAATAATTCATAATACCCTTGTACTTCTTATAACCTCCGGTACCGGAATTCCACAAATTCTGATCTAGAGGATCTATCCCCAATATGACTCTGTGCACATCCGCGTCCCTCTCTTGTATTTTATCAATCTCATCTGTCAACTTTGTCAAATCCATTGAAATCGCTTCAAGAGTATAGTTTGATTTATTCAATTCTTCCGTTAATTTCTGTTCTGTCGGGGTTGTAATAAATTTCGAACTAACCATTAAAAGCAAGAATGAGGTGAAAATAACTGCTGTAGACCAGCCTACAATTTTAATTACTCTATCTTTCCATGACAATTCTATCTCATCGTAAGATAAAGTTTTAGGGTTATATTTAAACTTTTTTCTTTCCATACGTCTATACTTTGCATAACAGTCCAACTGCATTACTAAACCAGTAGAAATAATTAAGATATGTTCGAGATTCCGTCTATTTAGTGTCTGTCTATAAAGTCATTAAAATTTAAAAATAATCTTTTTGCGATATTTTTCAAAAATCTAGCACTTTATATAAAAACACTATTTCGAATGCAAAGTTAAAAATGAAAATTGATTTTTCAAAATAAAAGCTAATTATTTTGAAATTTTATTTATTAAAAAATTATATTTGTATTTTATTCAAATAATGGTATTTACAATAGTTACATATAAAATAATTCAACAATATATTAATCATTAAAATATAATATGAAATCACAAGAGATAAGAGAAATGTTTTTAGATTTTTTTAAAAACAAACAACATAAAATAGTACCATCTGCACCATTGGTAAATAAAAGCGATCCAACATTGATGTTTATCAATGCCGGTATGAACCAGTTCAAAGATTATTTTTTAGGCAACTCGGTAAGCCTAGACAAAAGAGTTGCAGATACTCAGAAGTGTCTTAGAGTTTCCGGCAAACACAATGATCTTGAGGAAGTAGGAATTGATTCTTATCATCATACGATGTTTGAAATGCTAGGAAACTGGTCTTTTGGAGATTATTTCAAAAAAGAAGCGATAGAATGGGCTTGGGAACTACTCGTTGACGAATATGGTTTAGATAAAGACCGCCTTTATGTAACGGTATTTGGAGGTGACAAAAACGACAAGCTACAAAGAGATAGCGAAAGTGCAGATATTTGGACAAAACTCATTCCAAAAGAAAGGATATTGGATTTTGACAAGAAAGACAATTTTTGGGAAATGGGGGAAACAGGTCCCTGCGGTCCTTGCTCAGAAATTCATTATGATCTAAGACCCGAATCAGTAAGAGTACATACTCCAGCTCAAGAATTGATAAACAAAGATCATCCATTAGTGATTGAGATATGGAATCTTGTTTTTATACAATACAACAGGGTAATGGATGGCAGCCTACAAAATTTGCCGGAAAAACACGTAGACACAGGCATGGGTTTTGAACGACTTTGCATGGCTATTCAGGGCAAATTCTCAAATTATGATACGGATTTATTCACTCCTTATATAGAATATCTTGAGAAAATAACAGAAAAGAAATATACTTCGAGCTACGCTTTAGATGCCAAACAAGACATCGCTTTCAGAGTAGTGGTTGATCATATCAGAGCAGTATCATTTGCTATTGCCGACGGAGAATTACCAGGCAATACCGGCGCGGGATATGTAATCAGACGTATTTTGAGAAGAGCCGTGAGGTATTACTATACTTTCTTGGATCGTAAAGAGCCAATAATGTATACTATGGTAAAAATGCTGGCTAATACATTTAAAAATATTTTTCCTGAATTGGATATGCAAAAAGACTTTATTGCAAATGTGATATTGGAGGAAGAGAACTCGTTTTTAAAAACTTTGGAATCCGGTTTAAAGAGATTGGACAACCTTGATTCTGACAATAATTCCATATCAGGAAAAGATGCATTTGAATTGTACGACACATATGGTTTCCCTATTGATCTAACTAGACTTGTTGCTGCAGACAAAGGGCTCAAAGTAGATGAAGAAGGTTTTGAAAAGGCACTACAACAACAGAAAAACAGATCCAAAAATGATGCGAAAATAGAAAGAGGAGATTGGGTGCAATTAAAACCAGATTCTATTATTGAATTTGTGGGGTATGATAACCACAAAGTTGAGGAAACACATATAATAAAATACCGTAGGATAAAACAAAAAAACAAGTACATTTACCAAATTGTACTTCAGAAAACACCTTTTTATGCAGAAGGTGGAGGTCAGGTTGGAGATACAGGGCTATTGATATTTAAAAATGAAAAAATCCGTGTCGAAAATACAATAAAAGAAAATGACCTTACTATTCATCTTGTCGATAAATTACCTCAATATCCTGAATCTTGTCTAAAAGCGATAATCGATACAAGAAGAAGGCTATTAATCGAAAATAATCATACCGCTACTCACCTGTTACAAGCAGCATTGAAAAAAGTATTGGGAGATCATGTTCAACAAAAAGGCTCTCTTGTCAATGAAAAATATCTGAGATTTGACTTCAGTCACTTCAAAAAATTGACAGACGAAGAAATAGCTAAAGTTGAAGAAATAGTCAATGCAAAAGTACGAGAAAATATTGTCCGAAAAGAAGACAGGGATATAGCAATAGAAGATGCAAAAAATAGTGGCGCAATGATGTTGTTTGGAGAAAAATACGGAGAAACCGTCAGGATGATTACTTTTGATGAAGACTATTCTATTGAGCTTTGTGGTGGATGTCATGTTGCCAGTACAGGGAACATCGGATTTTTCAAAATAATAAGCGAAAACGGAATAGCATCCGGAGTAAGAAGAATTGAAGCAATCACATCAATAGAAGCAGAAAACTTTATTAAAAGAGAACTTGAAGAATTAAAAGAAGTAAGGGCGCTGTATAAAAACTATCCTCAAAATGTTTCAAAATCCGTATACTCCAGTTTAATGGAAAACAAACAAATAAAAAAAGAATTGGATAAATTGAAATCAGAACAGGCTTCCGGGTTTAAAGAACAGTTGAAAAATAATATTGAGGAAATAAACGGAATTAAAGTCCTCAGAACTATTGTTCCATTTGATGATAGCAAGACAGTAAAGACTTTAGCATATAATCTGGAAGAAGAATTATCGGATATCATTATCGCTTTTGGATTTGAATCTAAAGGAAAACCTCAGCTGATGATAGTAATCAGTAAAAATTTGGTCGAAAAAGGACATAATGCCGGGACGATTATCAGAGATATTGCAAAAGAGATACAAGGAGGTGGTGGCGGTCAACCTTTCTATGCAACAGCAGGCGGAAAAAATGTTGATGGTCTCCAAAAAGCTCTAGATAAAATAGCTGAATTAGTTTAAGGCTAGTTTAGTCCGTGACCCTAAAGAAAGGTCATTAAAAATTAAAAAAATATTATGAACAAAATATTCTTATTTGCAGTAACTTTGTTGTTACTTTCCTTAAACGTTTATTCACAAGAAAGAAATTTTGAGAAGGATTTTTTTTCAAATAAATCTTTTAGAAATTATCAAAATGTGCAATTGGCGAGTCCAAAAACAGACAATTATGATTTAAAACACTATACTTTTAATCTCGACATTGATTCTGAGAAGAACTATATATCGGGAAATGTCACTGCCAACTTCCTTGTGACAAAAGGAGATAAAGACAAGATTTATTTTGACTTCAATTCACAAATGCAAGTTGAAAAAATCCTATACCACAATCAAGAATTAAATTCAAGATTTTCCTCCACTTATGAGCTTGAAGTTGACTTACCTTCAAAACTTGTCAAAGGAACGATGGACTCTATTACAATATGGTACAAAGGCAATCCAACGACATCAGGATTTGGTTCATTTGAAACAGCCAATCAAAGATGTGATCAATCCAAACCTCTATTATGGACGCTTTCAGAACCTTATGGAGCTAGAGATTGGTGGCCTACAAAACAATCTCTAAATGACAAAATAGATAGTATTGATATGTATGTCACAACTCCAACCAGATACAAAGTTGGTAGTAACGGATTGTTGAAATCCGTAGCTAATACCAATGGAAAATTGGTCCATCATTGGAAACACAATTATCCTGAACCGGCATATCTTATAGCTATTGCTGTTTCCAACTATACCGAATATATTGACTGGGTGCCATTAGACAATGGAGATTCATTAATGGTATTGGAATATGTATTTCCTTGCAATATTGACGATGCAAAAGCAGGGACCGCAGATATCATTCCAACTATGCAGTTTTATATCAGTTTATTTGGAAATTATCCTTTTGATAAGGAAAAATATGGCCATGCCCAGTTCGGCTGGGGTGGAGGCATGGAACATTCATCAATGACTTTTGTTTCGGGATTCAGCCATAGCTTACTCGCTCATGAGCTTGCACATCAATGGTTTGGTGATAAAATAACATGCGGTAGTTGGCAGGACATTTGGCTAAACGAAGGTTTTGCCACATATCTTGAAGGCCTAACATATGATTTTGACAGACAGCCCTATTATTGGAAATCATGGAGAGAAAAAAATAAAGCTAGAGCACTATTTGCTGATCACGGCTCTGTTTTTGTGGATGACACATCTTCTGTAAACCGAATATTTAACGGTAGTCTCTCATACTCAAAAGGAGCATATTTACTACATATGTTGCGTTGGAAATTAGGAGATGATGATTTTTTCAAAGCATTACACAACTATATAAACGACCCTAAACTAGCTTATTCGTATGCAAGAACCCATGACTTGCAAGAGCATCTTGAAGCCCAAAGCGGACAAGACCTCAATGAGTTCTTTAATGATTGGCTATACGGAAAGGGTTTTCCTACCTATTCTTTTCAGTGGTGGTACAACACAGAAGGAAAACTATTAATTCAAGTAAACCAAACACAATCCGATAGTTCAGTAGATTATTTTGAAATGCCAATCCCTATTCAGCTCAAAGGAGAGAATAAAGATACCACAGTAGTATTGGACAATAATGAAGACGGACAGATATTTGAGTTTGATTTGGATTTCAAAGTTAGTGAATTTATATATGATCCGGAAATATGGTTATGTGCAGCATTGAAAGAAACAAATTACCTCGGAACAGATATTATATCAGAGCCCAACAGTATTATTTTATTTCCAAATCCAGTAACAGATATTCTCATTCTGAATAGTCAAAGCAATATACCACTAAAAGTAGTATCTATTTACGATGTTAATGGAATTAAAGTTTTATCGGGTGAGCTCAAAAACAATAGTATTTCTGTCAAGAATCTGCCGGCAGGCTTTTACCTAGCAAAAATCACTACAGACAAAGAGGTCTATGCTAAAAGATTTATGAAAAAATAAAAATCTCTGCAAAAATTATCAGAATTTCAAAAATTGCCTGTTTAAGTGCAGACACTAAATGAAAAAATATTATCTTTGCGATTCCATTCAGATAAAGTGCCGGAAAGAGAGTGTTTTTTGTATAAAGCATGTAATAGCCCTGGTGCTGGAACTGGTAGACAGGCATGGTTGAGGGCCATGTGTCCGTATGGGCGTGCGGGTTCGACTCCCGCTCAGGGCACCAAATTTAAAAAGAGCCAATCCTAAATTTAGGATTGGCTTTTCTCTTTCACAATCAATTTTGCAAAATTTCTAATTTTAATACCTAAAATATATATGGGGCGTTTAGATATCAAAGTGGTATAAAATATACTTGATACGACATTAGTCTAATAAAAAAATAATATCTTTGCTGTTGTTGTAATAAATAGTTTTTGTGGAAAGTAATCATGTTTTCAAATATAAAATTCCATCATAACTTAGAAAAACAATCCATATAAATGGACAAAGAATTGTTTAAAGTACGATAAAACTTATTATAATTTAAAATAAAATGAAAGTCTGTATAGCTGAAAAACCTAGTGTCGCAAAAGAAATAGCACAAATAATTGGAGCTAAATCTAAGCGCAATGGTTATTATGAAGGAAATGGCTACCAAGTGACCTATACTTTTGGACATTTCTGTACACTATATCAACCTGACGATTACAAAACTCACTGGAAAAGATGGGACTTGGACAATCTACCTATGTTACCGGAGCGATTTAATACAAAATTAATATCCAATTCTGGAGTAAAAAAGCAATTTAGTATTATTAAAAAGCTTTTGTCTAATGCCGACTCGGTAATAAACTGCGGTGATGCCGGTCAAGAAGGTGAATTAATCCAAAGATGGGTGCTCAAAGAAGCAAAATATACAGGTAAAGTAGAAAGGTTGTGGATTTCATCATTGACTAAAGAGGCTATAAAAGAAGGATTTAAAAACCTAAGACCTGCTTTTGAATATGACAATCTTTACTATGCTGGTAGCTCAAGAGCAATTGGAGACTGGTTACTTGGCATGAATGCGACAAGATTGTATACATTGAAATACGGGGGATACAAGCAAGTTTTATCAATAGGAAGAGTCCAAACCCCCACCCTAGCTATTTTAGTAAACAGATACCACGAAATCGCTAATTTCAAGCCCCAAAAATACTGGGAACTTCAGACAATTTACCGCGATACAGCTTTTAACTATGAAAAAGGGAAGTTTAAAAACAAAGAAGAGGGAAGAGAATTGTTGAAAAAAATAAAGGATAACCCTTTTACAATACTTTCTGTCACAAAGAAAAAAGGTAAAGAATATGCTCCAAAATTATTTGATTTAACAGGCCTTCAAGTTTATTGCAACAAAAGATTTGGATACACAGCTGAAAATACGCTAAAAACCGTTCAAAAGCTTTATGAGCAAAAATTGGTGACATATCCGAGAGTAGATACGACATATCTACCCAGTGATGTTTACCCCAAAATAAAAGGAACACTATCAAAACTAAAGAATTATTCACAGTTTACTTCTCCAATACTATCAAGCCCAATAAGAAAATCGAAAAGGATATTTGATGATAAAAAAATAACAGACCATCACGCTATTATCCCAACGGGTATGGAAAGAACACTCCCACAATATGAACAAAATGTTTACGATGCAATAGCGAGGAGGTTCATTGCCGTATTTTATCCGGAATGTATTGTATCAAAAACAAATGTGATAGGAGCAGTAGGTGATATCCAATTTAAAAGTTCAGGAAAAGAAATAATTGAACCTGCTTGGAGAGTGCTATACCCAAAAACCAAAAACTCTGAAGATGGAAACGATAAAATATTGCCAAATTTCGTTGTTGGGGAGACAGGAGCACATGAACCATCATTTTTGGAAAAAGAAACAACACCACCAAAAAACTTTACTGAGGCGACATTGCTAAGAGCGATGGAAACAGCTGGCAAACAAGTAGATGACGAAGAATTAAGAGACCTCATGAAAGAGAATGGAATTGGCAGACCATCTACTAGAGCCAATATCATAGAAACTTTGTTTAAAAGAAAATACATAACGAGAAAAAGGAAAAACCTTTTACCAACACCTACCGGAATAGAATTGATAGGAATAATCGAAAACAAATTGCTTAAATCAGCTGAATTAACCGGGCTTTGGGAAAAGCAATTAAAAGATATCTCTCTTGGAAAATATCGTGCACAACAATTCATCCACAATATGAAAAAAATGGTTGATGACTTGGTAACAGAAGTAAGATTGTCCAAAACAAAATTCAAATCATCAAAACCTTCCGTAAAAGGTGTAAACCCAAAGATAAGAAAATCTGTAACATCTTCTAAAAAGATAACTGACCAAACTTGCCCCAAATGTAAAAAAGGAAAACTCATAAAGGGAAAAACTGCATATGGATGTAGTAATTGGAAAGAGGGATGTGATTTTGTATTACCTTTTGTTTTTGCGTCAAAAAAGATATCCGATAACCAATTTTTCAGACTTTTAACAAAAGGCTCTACTGTAAGTCTAAAAGGATTTAAACAAGGAAATAATACGATCGAAGCTCTAATACACTTTGATGATAATCACAAACTAGAATTGATTCCAAAATCAAAAACTTCAAATGGCAATAGCACCAAATCGGACAAAATATCATGTCCAAAATGCATAATAGGAACAGTAATACGCGGAAAATCAGCGTATGGTTGTTCAAGATGGAAAGAAGGTTGTGACTTTAGGTATAATTATGAAGAAATCAAAAGGAATGCAAATGGAAGAAAACTAACAAAAGAGTTAGTGATTAAAATAATAAACAACCATTAAACAATACAAAATAGCATAATACTATACTCTTCTATCTTCATGCTCTGAACTCTTTACTCTTCTTCACTACCCCCTTCATTTACAAAATTATTGTGAATTGATTCTAACCTGTCTGAAAAATTAACGATGCTACGCATATGATCAACAATACCTAAAAACAGAATACTATTCCTTGTACCTACAGATTTAGATTTGATCCTTTTAACTTGTTTTTTCCTCAATTTCCTAAGTATATCTACCAATTCATCCTTTGCTATTATATCTTTCATAGGTCCACCTGCTTCCGAAGATTCAATAAAGTCATTAAACATCCTTGTAATTTCAGACAAGGAGCTCCTTAACTCTTCTATTTGCTCTTCAAGAAGAGGTTTATGATTATTATCTACATGCTGATATATTCTATGAACAATACTTTTAGCACTATACACAATCTCTCTCAGGTAATAAACACAAACAGCATAATAATTTCCTGCATCAAGATCGTGATCTTCTATTTTACTTACTATCTCACTTATATGATTTTGCAAGCTCTCAGCTTTACTATTCAATTTAACTATTTGCTTATAATTATCCTTAATAGAAGAAAGATTTTCATGAGATAATCCTCTTATAGTTTCTTCGATAATTACAGAAATTCCATTAAATATTTTTTTTGTGTTTCTTATATTATAATCTATTACATCAGACTTACCATACGTAGTCAGCAATTGTTCCTCTTCCTTTAATGCTTCTTTTTCATCACTCAATTTTCTATGTAAAATATGTGTTCTAAATAAGATATAGCCAACTATTATCATGATAGCAAAAACAGCATAAAACGAGCCATAATAAAATAAAAATACTAAAATAAAGGCTACTGTAAATGCTGAAAAAGCAGTAAAAAACCATCCACCAATAACAGAGAATACTCCTGTAATCCTATAAACTGCAGTTTCCCTACCCCATGAACCGTCCGCCAAAGAAGCGCCCATCGCAACCATAAAGGTAACATAAGTAGTTGACAGAGGCAATTTCAAAAAAGTGGCAACAGAAATTATAATACTAGAAACCGTAAGTATTACAGACGCTCGCACTAAGTCAAATGCAGGTGCATCCACACCTAAAGCTTTTTGTTTATCTTGAAAGGATGATCGATCAAATCTAGAATTCAATTTACTATGCACAGACCTAGGCAAAATAGAAGACATAAAGTTCCCTGATTTGGAAAACACTCTGACAACTGATCTCGACAATGCTGAAGAACCAAATCTCTCGTACCCCTCTTCTTGCCTTCCCAAATTAATTTCGGTTTCCGTTACTGATCTTGCTTTTTTTGAAAAATATAATGTAAGTGCCATAATCACTCCGGCAACCAATAAGAAAACAGTAGGAGTAGCAACTTTACCCGCCAGCCCTGTCATTAAAAATTCATTTGCAGCAATACCTGAATCAACCCATGAGGTATATGAGGCAAACCCCGCGAGAGGTACACCAATAAAATTCACCAAATCATTTCCTGAAAAAGCCATTGCCAACGCAAATGTACCAACCAAAACAATCAGTTTCAAAATATCAAATTTAGTAAACATGATTATAAGCTGTAATATAAGTGCCCAAACGGCAAATGTCACCGCGAGTATTAACCATGCATTATCCTTAATTGAATGCTTCATTTCAGTAGACATAAAAGAGGCGCTTTTTGCTCCTTTAACCAAGATAAAATAGGTTATTGCTGATATCGCTATTCCACCCCAAATAGCACCGAAATATTTTATTTTTTTTTGATACTCAAAAGTAAATAATACTCTACTAAAATACTGAAACAAAGCTCCACTACTAAATGCTATCACTACTGACATCAGAATACCAAGTATAATAGTCAATGCCTTCCCCGAATTGATATATTCCTCAAGAGCCAAATGATTAGGATCTTCCATCATCTTAATAACAGCTAACCCTACCGCTGCACCGAGCAATTCAAATACTATTGACACAGTTGTCGATGTTGGCATACCAAAGGTATTGAATAAATCAAGTAGCAAAATATCTGTTAACATCACTGCCAAAAACAAAAAAATAATCTCGGAAAAATAAAAATTTTGCGGATGAAATATACCTTTTCTCGCCACTTCCATCATTCCGCTTGAAAAAGTAGCACCAAACAAAATACCCAATGCTGCAACCGTCATTATAACTTTAAAATTAAAAGCTTTTGAACCTAAAGCAGAATTAAGAAAATTGACAGCATCATTACTAACTCCAATTATTAAATCCGAAACAGCTAAAATAAATAAAATGCCTATAATTATTACATAAATGGTATTGATATCCATATTGTCCTTTTTTAAAGTTAAAACACAAGGAGATTTAACTAAGACATCATAGAATTTTATATTATATACTAAGCCATCATAGAATTTTGTAATACAAAACGTACATTTTCTAAACAAATAGTTCTATCAAGGCAGAGTATTAAACGCATCTATTATGACTCGGAATAATCCCCAAACCTGATTTTGCACAAAAATATATTATAACAATATCACTTTCGTTTTTTCAATATTAATTTAATGTTAAGTTTTTGTGGACTTTTCTATTTTTAGTATTTGTTTTTTTACAAGATGTCCCAAAAATATTTTTAATTTCGAACATGAGCTTTATCAAGATTAGTTGTTTTCTTCCATTTCATTAAACCTCATAATTTTATTATAAACTTTTTGTAAATTCTTATAACCGATAAGCAAGGTTTCTAGCAAAAAATATTTATTGTCAACCATATTTTCAAATTTTCTATCAAGTAAAATTATCCGGTTATCAAAATGGCTCAATTTACTTTTTTCATTTACATCAAAGTTATCAGAATATTCCTGATCCATCTGCCTAAATGAAATATTATTGTATAGATAAGGCATTAAATTGAACTCAATATCTCTTGTCATTTCATCTTCATAATTATTGATTCTCTCAATTTTTTTTGGAATATCATACAAGAGAACTCTTAGTGAATCTATTTGAATAATAGAAACTTGCCCTGCATTTAATGCCTCATCCAAAGTCGGTGAATTGGAATCATAAAGAGGAGTTGATATAATACCAAAAATAAGACTATCCAACAGCCTACTGTCAGTTTTTTCATATTCAGGACCAAATAATACAAGTAAGGATTTGGCTTCTTTTTGCAAAGCTGTAATTCTTATAATTTGATCATTGAGTCCTTTTATATTTTTTCTAATTTCAATGAATAATCTGCTTGAAAGCAATACAGCATTGTTATTTTTTATCCTTTTTTGATTCCAATTATTAATTGAAAGTGCAATCAAAATACCGATAACCACAAGCACAATTTCACCAATGGCATAACGCAAATACTTTGTAGGTTTATTGTCACTAGCAAGTTTTTGGCGCATTTTTCTAAATAAGTTTATCATAAGCTAGCTGTTTATCAGAATTGAGGTTAACAAATAATATTTGTTGATAACCTGACTATTATTTTTTTCAATTAAGTATATTTATTATATTGCTTTACTTTGCTATACATTTCATAAATTTATAACAATTTAGTTAATTATATTGTTTTATTATCGTTATACTAAAATATTATTCTACAAACAGTCCTTCACATGAAATGAATATTCTAAAAGCATATCAATGTAGCGACTTCAATACAGTAATATATTGTAATTTCAATTACTTCTTATCTCAAAAAAATAAAAAATATTTGCAATCAATTGATTCATAGAAAAGTTCTGTCTTTCATATAGCTATTTATATTTATGTGTATAAAATTTATTATCAAAGTATTTTGCATAATATAAAAACATAATGTATCTTTGCAATGGCAATAATTACTATTATTTCATTCATCTAATAATAGTAATTGGCATTTAGTAGTTTAGAAATATAGAATAGAATATAAAATATGTTAAAACAAAATTTAAGTCAAAAGCAAACACATAAGCTTTCTCCAAGGCAGATGCAATTGATGAAGTTGGTGCAACTTCCGGCGATGTCGTTTAGCCAAAGAATTAAAGAAGAGCTTGAGAATAATCCGGCTCTTGAAGAAGACGATGGTCAAAGCGATGTTTTTGATTTGGATAGCAATAGTGATGACATACCGGCAGAAAGTGAAGAGAGGGAAGAAGTTTTTGAATTGGATGATTACATAAGTGATTATATAGAAGAAGATCCTATTTCGTACCGGCAAACAGAAAAAAAAGAGGACGATAGGCAGGATAAATACACCTTGTTGTCTGTACATGAATCTTTGTTGGAGCATCTTCAAAAGCAAATAGGACTACTTGAATTAGAAAATGAAACAGAGGAGTTGATCGCACGACAAATTATTGGAACAATTGATGATGATGGATATTTTAGGAGAGAGATTAACGATGTGATTGACGACATACTATTCCTGTATAGCTTAGATGTAGATTACAACACTGTTGAGAAGATATTGCGTAAGATTCAAAAATTGGATCCGATAGGAATTGGAGCTAGAGATCTACGTGAAACATTGATTATTCAGTTAAAAAGAAGTATTGAAAACAATCCTGAAAGCAAAGAAGCGAAAGAACTGGCATTGGATATTTTGGAAAATTATTTTGATATTTTTTCTAAAAAACATTATGCAAAAATTCAACGAAATCTAAATATTTCAAGAATTGAATTGAAGGAAGCTATTGATGAGATTTTAAAATTGAATCCAAAACCAGCCAGTGGTTTTTCCGTTTCAAATAACATAAAATCAGAATACATAATCCCAGATTTCATAATAGATAATAAAGGCGATGAATTGGAACTTAGATTGAATAATAGTGAAATTCCGGATCTACACATTAATGATGCATATTTGAAGGTGCTAAAAACCTTCAAAGAAAGTGGCGGAAAGTCCGGTAAAAGCACAAAGGACAAAAACACACTAATGTTTATAAAACAAAAAATAGATTCGGCTAAATGGTTTATTGATGCTATTCAACAAAGACAACAGACCCTTTACAAGACAATGTATGCGATACTACAATTTCAATATGATTATTTTCTGACAGGGGATAGAAGGCGCTTAAAGCCGATGATATTAAAAGACATTGCTGATATTACCGGATTGGATATTTCCACTATTTCAAGAGTTGCCAGTGCAAAGTATGTACAAACAGAGTTTGGTGTCAAAAGGTTAAAGGATTTCTTTTCTGAATCTATTAAAAAAGAAGATGGAGGGGAGGTCTCTACAATCGAAGTAAAAGAAACATTAAAAAATATTATTGATAGTGAAAACAAACAAAAACCTTATTCTGATGATCAATTGCGCAAGCTGTTAAAAGATAGGGGATTCAATGTAGCTAGAAGGACAATAGCAAAATATAGGGAACAAATGGGTATATCAGTAGGTAGACTCCGAAAAATGATCTAATATCAATTAGTAATATATTACCGTATCAAGTGTACCATGTCATATTAGTCGAATCTCCAACTGACAAATAAACATCTTCAATATTAGCCAAAATAGATTTTGTCGAGTAGCTTTAGTATAATGCAAGATATAAAATTCTTAGAACAACAATTGTTGTTTTAAAAAGGAGGAATAAAGCTGAACGGAGTCTTTGAACGAAAACAATGCAAATTTTTAATTTACAAACATTCCACAATTTTAATTGTTATTATTTCTATATGACAAAAGCGCAAACTTCTGATACAATAAATTTTATTTCTAAGCTCAGTTTCAAAAGGCTTTTAAATTTAAATAAATTGATTTTATCCTTTTATTATTCCAAATATTCAGGAAAAGTTGTCCACGGAGGAAAGCCGGTTTCTATTTCTATTGAGCCTACAACCACCTGCAATTTACGCTGTCCGGAGTGTCCTAGTGGTTTGCGTGCTTTTAGCCGTCCAACCGGCGATTTAGATAAGAATTTCTTCAAAAAAACAATTGATGAAATTCATAAAGAACTTATCTATCTGATTTTTTATTTTCAAGGAGAGCCGTATATTAATCCTGATTTTTTAGATATGGTAAGATATGCCAATAAAAAAAATCTATATACAATAACATCGACAAATGGACATTTTTTAACTGACGAAAATTCCAGAAAAACCGTAGAATCAGGATTGGATAGGCTTATTATTTCTTTAGACGGAACGACTCAAGAAGTTTATGAATCTTATCGTAAAGGAGGAAACATTAAAAAAGTTCTTGAAGGTGCTAGAAATATTGTAAAATGGAAAAAGCAATTAAATTCGCATAAGCCATATTTATTATTCCAATTTTTAGTCGTAAAACCCAATGAGCATCAGATAGAAGAAGTAAAGAAAATAGCAAAGGAAATCGGTATTGATAAGGTCTTGTTTAAATCAGCTCAAATATATGATTATAAAAATGGAAACGATCTTATTCCAACCATTGATAAATACTCCAGATACAAAAAAGAATTAGATGGCACATACTCTATCAAAAACAAATTGGCAAAAAGCTGTTGGAAAATGTGGCACTCTAATGTTGTTACTTGGGATGGAAGAGTGGTGCCATGCTGCTTTGATAAAGATGCAAAATTCCTTCTTGGTGATTTGAAGGAAGACTCGTTTCATACAATATGGGACTCAAGAAAATACTATGGATTCAGAAAAGCTATTTCTAAGGGTAGAGAAAAAATTGACATGTGCAAAAACTGTACAGAAGGAACCAAGGTTTGGCTTTAGAAACTCAAAATTTTTGTCTTTTACTAAAAACAATACCATTTGGTATTTAATATTGTTTAAAAAATTATATATTGCAGGAAATTAAAAAATAACAATGCAAAATATCATTTTTAGATTTACAAAAATAGCGTTTATATTTTCAATCTTCATAATACCGAATACAATTTATTCCCAATTATCGGACAGTTGCAAATTGGAGATTGGCACCAATTTAGGTGGCTTGGCAGATTGGGGAACAGAAATACCTTTTGTAGACTTGATGCACATGAGTCGAACATGGTATACAAAATCGGTTGGAGACCCCAACAATCCTTTTGATAGTGGATTTAGTACCAAACTAAAATACAGACCTGATGGTTACCCCACTCATATACCCCAAATGGTAGAGGGTTCACCATACCCCCAACATCTGGCAACCATATGGGCAATTACAGATGGTTGGCCAAAAGGAAGTTATACTATACTTTGGGAAGGAGATGGTGAATTAGTCTTTTGGGGTACATATGAAAATTTAAAAAAATACGATGGTAACAGAATAACTTTTGACTATCCCAATCCAAAAGGAGGGGTTGTAGAACTAAAGATAGTCTATAGTAATATTGACAATCCGATACACAATATCAGAGTTTTGATGCCCGGGACAGAATTTACTTACATGGAGCATCCGTTTTACAAGCTCTGGACTGATAAATTATCAATTTTCAATACTGTAAGATTTATGGATTGGGGGCAAACAAATGCATGGGGTCTTAATGCTGAAGATGGTTTTGGTGATAGTACTCTTGTTGATTGGGCGGAAAGAAGTAAGGTCGATTATTACACTTGGACGCACGGCAAAGGTGTTCCTTATGAAATGATGGTAAAATACATGAATGACTATGACAAAGACGGATGGGTGTGCGTACCTCATTCGGCGAGCAAAGAATACATTCGGAATATGGCAAGATTTTTCAGAGACAATTTAGAAAAAGACAGACATATTTACGTAGAATATAGCAATGAAATATGGAACTGGATATTTCCTCAGACTCAATGGGCAAATCATTTTGGATGTGAAGTTACAGGCGAACCATGGCCAGAAGGGACAGTAAAGTTTATCCAAAGAACAATGGATATATGGACTGAAGAATTTGCAGGACAGTTGGAAAGGCTAACTAGAGTTGTTGGAGTGTTCACCGGTTGGCTGGACGTGGCTCAAAGAGTAGCTTTCAATGTGAATAAAAATTCTTTTGATGCAATTGCGCCCACGTATTATTTCCATTTATCCGAGGGATTAGAATCACAATTAGATGAGTTAGGTGAATCAGCAACTGTTAATGATATTGCAAAAATCGCCAGACAATCAATGCCTGAAGCATTTGAATCAATAAAAGAGGTAAAATATCAAATAGCTGATTCATTACAAAAACCATTAGCATTTTACGAGGGGGGACAACACCTTACACCTCACCCATTTGGCTCTCCACCTTCATACGAACAAGCATTACTATACATCCAAAGAGATACAGCTATGTACAACCTCTACAACGAGTGGTTTGATCAATTAAGAACATTACAAACAGGGGAAAACCCTTTATTATTAATGAATTTTTCATTTGTTTCCCATTTGAGTGCACAGTATGGAAGTTGGGGAATCCTAGAGTCCTTGAATCAAGACACATCAATAGTACCCGCACCTAAATATAAAGCGATATTGGAGAACATGAATAGAAATTGCATAAATTGCAAATCAAAAAATATTACTAATATCGAGGCGTGTGACAGCTATTTGTGGGATAATCAAGAACTGACAAAGTCCGGAACATATTATTATACGCTACTAAACTCACAAGGATGTGATAGCTTGTTAATATTAAACTTAACAATCAATAAAAGCATTTATATAAACAAAGATACTTTTTCTTGCGAAAATATTTTATGGGATGGATCACTACTGACTGAATCCGGAGTATATATAGACACTTTTACAAACTTGACCGGATGCGATTCCATTATATCTCTCAATTTGGATATTTCAAATATTGATACAACTATTTACGATGCTTCTATCACAAATGAAATGATAATATTGGCAAGCAATGAAACAAACTGCAAATACCAATGGATAAATTGCAATACAAACAAACCTATTGAAGGAGAAACAAAACAATATTTTGAAGTTAAGAAAAATGGCAGTTACGCAGTAATAATAACAAAAAACAATTGTATAGACACTTCAATGTGTCGAATCATCACTACTGTTAGTAATAAAAACAGTCAATTTGAAAATATTTCTATCTTTCCAAACCCCAACAACGGTACATTTAGTGTGTATATTGGAAATTTGAGAAATATAAAATTACAAGTTCGTGATACAAATAGTAAATTAATTTATAACGCAGAAAACATCACCCAGCCACTTTTAAAACTTTCAATAAATAAAAAGCCGGGTATATATTTTGTTTTAATCTCAAATAACACATTTACAAAAAGATTTAAGCTACTTTATTTCTAAAAACTTGTTATTAAATGATTGATAAAACAGATACTAATCTCAATATATTGGGGATAAATACCCGAATAATTTTTTGGTAAATCTTACGCATTATTTTGCTGTTTCTAGTTTAATAAAACTTAGATTAAATTCACATTACAAAAGTTATCTATAGAAAAATATTATACAATTAAAAAAAAACGTATATATTGTGCTCTCTTTGAATACACTTACTAAATCAAAGATTATTTTAAAATAAAAATATTTATAATGGGAAATAAAAACATTATTCCAAATAATTCGGATTTGACAAAATATAAGTTAAAAAACGTTGATGCGAAATGGAACTTATCTTTTGCTGATCTTCAAAAAATCACTTTAGAAAAAGACATGGGAGTTTTGACAGCAAATGGAACTTTGGCTGTAAATACGGGTAAATTCACAGGAAGATCTCCTCAGGATAGATTCATTGTAAAAGATGATTACACTAGAGATATAGTATGGTGGGGTCGAATAAACAAACCAATATCACCTGAGAATTTTGATAAACTTTATGACAACGTAGTCGAATATCTTGAAGGAAAAGAAATTTATATCCGTGATGCTGCAGTATGTGCTGACCCTAAATACAAAACCAATGTAAGAACTATCGCAGAATATCCTTGGTCAAATATCTTCACGATTAATATGTTTTTGCGTTTAAACGAAAAAGAACTTAAAGATTTTTCTGAAGATTGGTTAGTAATAGCAGCGCCCGGATACGAATGCCCAAATCCAAAGGAACACGGTCTTCGTCAAGGCAATTTTTCAATTTTGAATTTCACAAAAAAAATAGCTTTAATAGGTGGATCAGCCTATACTGGTGAGATCAAAAAAGGTATATTTTCATCGTTAAATTTGGTGCTTCCTCATGAAAGAAATGTATTACCTATGCACTGTTCTGCCAATGTTGGTAAAGATGGAGATACCGCTATTTTCTTTGGGCTTTCAGGTACTGGCAAAACGACATTATCAGCTGATCCCAATCGAAAATTGATCGGTGATGACGAGCATGGATGGACTCCAGAAAACAGAATATTCAATTTTGAAGGTGGTTGCTATGCAAAAGCGATAGATTTATCCGCTGAAAAGGAACCTGATATATTCAATGCTATAAGACCGGGAGCTTTACTTGAAAATATCGTTTTGGATGAAAACGGAGAAGTTGATTTTGAAGACACTTCAATTACACAAAACACAAGAGTAAGTTACCCAATTTACCATATTGACAACATACAGGAAAATTCATATGCAGAAAATCCAAAAAACATCTTCTTTTTGACAGCTGATGCATTTGGTGTTCTACCTCCCGTATCAAAATTAACACCCGGTCAAGCTGCCTATCACTTTATATCAGGCTATACTGCTAAGGTAGCAGGTACGGAGGAAGGAATTGACGAACCTGTACCATCATTTTCCGCTTGTTTTGGAGCTCCATTTATGCCACTACACCCTACCGTATATGCAGAGATGCTTAGCAAGAAAATGCAAGAAGCTAATGTAAACGTTTGGTTGATTAATACGGGTTGGAGCGGCGGACCATATGGAGTTGGCTCTAGAATCAAACTAAAATACACTAGAGCAATGATCACTGCAATCTTGAAAGGCGAACTGGATAAAGTTGATTATGAAGAGCATCCAATTTTTGGACTTCATATGCCAAAATATTGTCCAAACGTGCCTACTGAAATACTTGATCCTATGAACACTTGGTTGCAAAAAGGTGTTTATGTGAGAAAATCAATTCAATTGGCTCATTATTTCCATTTAAACTTTGAGAAATTTGCAAGTCAAGCTTCTCAAGAAATTTTGGATGGAGGGCCACTAATAGATGAACACAGACATCTTGATAATCTTTAGTATCTGCCTATAAAATACTTGATTTTTTTAATAAAATAGGCTACCTTGAAGGCAGCCTATTTTTTCATGCTGATTTATTTCTAAAAAAAGAAGAATCGCAAAGTGATACTCCCAACTTAAATTTACTGAAATTATTTACAGATACTATGAAACTTTTTTAATGTTTTTTACGTTAAGCTAATGTCAAAACGTAAATCAACTGATTACTCATTAGATTTTTAGTAATAAATTTTTAATAATATAAAAATAAAAAGCTATGAAAAATAAAAAAATGATTGTCAGATTTTCTCTAGTTTTATTACTCATTGTTATGATTTTTAGCATAGTACTAAAAGCCAATAACAATAAAACAAAAATATCTAACGCCGGTTTAAGCTTTATCCAACCGGACACACTCAAACCGGATATTATTCAAGAAAAGAGGATAACAAAAATTGAAATTATCAACGGCAAGAAAAAGATAGTTGAAAAAATCATTAAGATGAAAGGTGACTCAATCGTTGAAGAAAAAACTATCAACAGAGAAGAAGACGCAGATGAAACTCCAGGGTTCAATCACAGCCCTAAAGTGCAAAGTTTTGGTTTCAGTCAAGAAGATTTTTTTAATATGGATAGTTTGCTTGCAATGCAATTTAAGCAATTTAATACCCCATTTCTTGATGATTCAACATTTCAAGATTTTGGATTCAACATCAACCCCGGATTCAATATGGGATTTGGTGATTCTTTTATGGATGACGACTTCTTTAAAAGATTTAATGATATTTTTCAAAATCCCATGAGTCCTGATATTGAAAAATTATTTAAAAACAAAGGACATAATTTTCCTTTTACCCCGCCAAAACAAAAATTTCAGCATAAATCTGAAAGAAATTTTAAAACTTTAAAAGAAATAGTAAGAGACCAATTGATTAACGATGGATTCATAAAAGACTTCAATGACAGTTACAAATTTAAAATCAATGAAAAAAACTTAAAGATCAACGGCAATAAACAACCTGAAAATATTTATGATAGATATAAGAAATTGATAGAAGACAACTCAGGCTTGGATCTTGACGGAGAATTTGAATATAGATTTAAAAACAGCAAGTCATTAAAGAGCGGAGTGAGGATGCTGTAAGTTCACCTAAATAAATATCATAAAAAAAAAGCTAATCTTTGTATACAAGATTAGCTTTTTTTATGGCGGAGGAGGAGGGATTCGAACCCTCGGTACCCTTGCGAGTACGCTGGTTTTCAAGACCAGTGCATTCAACCGCTCTGCCACCCCTCCATTCGTTTCAAATAACGAGATGCAAAGGTATATTTATTTTTATTATTTCACAAAGTTATTAAGTATTTTTTTTACTCTTTTAAAAACTAAGATAACTATTAATCTCAAAGAATAAAAGGAACACTCCAAAACACAAAAGCCACCTATTTTGCAATAGGCAGCTCATATAATTTTAAATATTTTATCTTCTATTGGTTATTGTAATACCTCTCCCTGTACATCGCATTCAGACGCTCATTTCTCTTCACAACAGATGGTTTCTCAAACTGTTGTCTTCTTCTTATCTCTTTGATAAGCCTTGTAGCATGAACTTTCCTTTTATATCTTTTTAATGCTCTGTCTATTGACTCTTCTTCTTTTACGTTAACTATCAACATTTAACTATAATTTTTTATATTTTAAAATGGAGTGCAAAGGTATATTTATTTTTTCAATTTACTAACAAATATAAGTTTTTTTTAAGAAAAAATGCACACAAAAATCCGTTTGGAACACACTAACCATCATATAAATTAATAATACATATATTAACATCAATTATTCAGATAGATGCATGACAATAGCAACTTTACATTTTCAAAATTAAATTTTACGATATATAAACATAAATTATTTTTACATAGAGAAAAAACAATAAACCACAAATAAAGGAGAGTTAAAGTTATCTAAGACACTATGGCAAAAAACACCATTATTATACTAAGCCCCTACATAATTTTGACAAATAAATAATTTTTCATACTTTGCGTTTTTAAAACAATAAATTCAATAAAGATGGTAGACCAAATAAAAACGCTTGATGACTATAAAAAAGCATATAAAAACAGTATTGAGAATCCGGAAGATTTTTGGGAAAAACAAGCAGATTCTTTTAAATGGTATAAGAAATGGGAAAACGTTTTAGATTGGAATTTTGAAGAACCAAATATTAAATGGTTTGAAGGAGGAAAGCTAAATATTACTGAAAATTGCCTTGATCGACACCTTGAAACAAGAGGAGAAAAGACAGCACTTCTTTGGGTTTCAAATGAACCTGACGGAGAAGATAAAACTTTTACATATCAAGAATTATATCAAGAAGTAAACAAGTTTGCTAACGGACTAAAATCAAAAGGTATAAAAAAGGGAGATAGAGTTGTTTTTTATATGCCTATGGTCCCGGAATTAATGATTGGCATGCTGGCTTGTGCAAGAATAGGGGCTATACACTCAATAGTCTTTGCTGGATTTTCTTCACAAGCTTTAGCAGATAGAGTGAAAGATGCCCAAGCAAAAATGATAATTTGCTCTGACTACAATAAACGAGGAGCCAAAAACATTCAAGTAAAATCAGTTGTCGACAACGCTATCAAAATGGATTGTAATAGCGTAGAAACAGTCGTTGTACACAAAAATACCGGAGGAGATATTGAATGGAATGATAAATTGGATGTGTTTTTAACTGATCTGACAGATGGAGTAGAAGAATACTGCAAACCTGAAGTCATGGATGCTGAAGACCCTTTATTTATTCTTTATACTTCCGGATCTACAGGAAAACCAAAGGGAGTAGTCCATACTACTGGAGGATACATGATATATACAGCATATACTTTCAAGAATGTCTTCCAATATCAAGAAGACGATATCTATTGGTGTACAGCTGATATTGGATGGATAACCGGACATTCATATATAACATATGGCCCTCTATTGGAAGGAGCAACAACTATGATGTTCGAAGGAATCCCTACTTATCCTGATGCAGGAAGATTTTGGGAAATAGTCGAAAAATATAAAGTCAATCAGTTTTATACAGCACCAACAGCAATAAGAGCTTTGATGGCAAAAGGGGACAAATTTGTTGAAAAATACGATCTTAGTTCATTAAAAGTTTTAGGTTCTGTAGGTGAACCAATAAACGAAGAAGCTTGGATGTGGTACTTTGAAAAAGTGGGAAAAAGAGCAATACCTATAGTTGACACTTGGTGGCAAACAGAAACGGGAGGAATTATGATTTCGCCATTACCTCTCATCACAGATATGAGACCTACTTTTGCCTCCTACCCTCTTCCCGGAATCCAAACGATTTTAGTCGATACGGAAGGGAATCTTATCGAAGATAACAATGTGGAAGGACTTCTTTGCATCAAGCATCCATGGCCGGGTATACTCAGAACGACTTGGGGAGACCACAATAGATGTAGACAAACATATTTTTCTGCTTTTCCTGAATTGTATTTTACCGGAGATGCAGCAAGAAGAGATGAAGACGGAAGATATAGGATAATCGGAAGAGTCGATGATGTGTTAAATGTATCAGGTCATAGAATCGGTACTGCTGAAGTTGAAAATGCGATAAACGAAACTTTCGGTGTAGTAGAATCTGCAGTCGTAGGGTATCCGCATTCAATTAAAGGTCAAGGGATATATGCATTTGTGATAACTAAAGGACAAATAAATGATGAAGTTGAGTTTAAACGACTGATAGAAAGCACAGTCAGAACTGAAATTGGACCAATTGCAAAACCTGATATTATACAAATTGTCTCCGGATTACCAAAAACAAGATCAGGTAAAATAATGCGTAGAATACTAAGAAAAATAGCCTCGGGAGACATGAGCAACGTGGGCGATATTTCTACACTTTTAAATCCTGAAATAGTTGAAGAAATCAAGAAAAAAGCACCAACAATGTAAAAAAAACATGTTTTTCCGCCAAATTTAGATAAATAGAAGATATTTTATATTTTTTCATATTAAAATGTATAAAACTATGCAAACCTCAGCTATTAAATCAACTCTATTACACATCTTCATTTTATTATTTATTATTAATACTGTACCAGGACAGTCTACGGTTATTCCTGAAGAAAGACGGATAGAATGGACAACCGGAGTGCCGGACGAAATACCGGAAATAAATAATCCTGTTATAAATATCATGGATTTCGGAGCCGATTCCACCGGTATCAACGATTGTAAATCCGCCTTAGTCGATGCTATCAATTCGGTTCCACCAACAGGAGGAGTAGTCTATTTCCCCGCAGGAAAATACAAGATTAATTCTACAATTGATATTAATAGGGATAATATTGTCATAAAAGGAGAAGGTGATAAAAAAACATTTATTTATTCGGCTGCCAACGGTGATTGTTTTGATATTGTTACTTACAAAAGAGGAAATTGGCAAGATATAAATTCCTTAACCAAAGGCGTTAGAAGTATTGTTGTAGAAGATGGTTCAAAATTCCATACAGGTCAATTTGTGGAAATTCAACAAGATAATGATAGCACTCTAATGTACACAAAAGATGATTGGAATGTATCATGGGCAAAAAATGCTGTTGGCCAATTATTTGAAATTGAATCTATACAGGGAAATACAATATTGCTTAAAACAAGTGTAAATATTGATTTCAAAACATTTCTTAATCCCCGGATTAGACCTCAAGGATTGATACACAATGTTGGATTTGAAGATTTTTATATCGAGAAAACAGTGCCGAAGGGAAATATTTTTGCATTTAAAAATGCAGCATATTGCAGGATAAAAAATATAGAAAGTTATCATACAAGAAAATCACATGTCGATTTCAATACGGCTTTGGGCTGTGAAGTGAAAAACTGCTATTTTCACCGCTCCTTCAGTTATGGAAGCGGAGGTAGCGGTTATGGTGTAAGATGTGGATTTCATAGCACAAATATATTGGTAGAAAATAATGCATTCGATTCACTTAGACATGCAATGATGGTTAGTTTGGGAGCGAATGGAAATGTTTTTGGTTACAACTATTCCACAAACAATATACAGGGCAATGATGAGAATAAT
>JALSPK010000177.1 GCA_026986005.1 Saprospiraceae bacterium | reverse complement strand
TTGAAGGAATAGTGGCGCTATTTTAAAAAATATTGATAAATTTTAATGCAAAAAGAACGTTTTTCAGCCAAAATGATTCTATCTGTGTAGTTACATGATATCGCAAAAAGAATATTTTTCAATTTTAATGACTTTGTGGACAGACACTAATCCTAGAGTCCGCTAACAAATAAAAAGGAGGAGGCTGCAAAGTAGTGTCTTCCTTTTTTAGTTGTTAGGATAAAATTAATTTATTAAAAAGACGTTAAACTACTGTATATTGTCTGTAAGTATATATCACAAATCTAAATTTTATTATTTTGTGATGGTTTTCTGCAAACACTATGTCTCATTTGTTTTTTTTGATTTATTACATTTTTTAATTATGAAGAACATTGCTTTTTTTTTACTTCTCTTTATCGTTTTTGGGTTATTTAGTTGTGTCACAGATGACCATAAACAAGTGATCGTAAAAGATCCGGACGGTTTTTATACAGAAAAGTATTTTGTGATAAATGATAGTATAAAAGATGGTATTTATTTAAAGTTTTTTGCCAACGGGCAACTTAGTGATAGCTGTTTTTATAGAAATGATACTATTGTAGGGGTAAGGTGGATTTACTCATCAGATGGATATTTAGAAATTGAAGAAAATTATAATAAAGGGATTTTGCAAGGTAACTATTTGGTCTTTTATCCCAATGGTAATCTAAAATTAAAACAAACTTTTGTCAATAATGAATTGAATGGTATTTCTTATTCTTATTACAATAATGGAATGTTGAAAGAAAAAGTATTGATAATAAACGGTGTGGAAAATGGTGCTTTTGAGGAGTTTTATCCATCTGGGAAGATCAGATGGAGAGGGACTTATCTAAATGGAGAAAATGAGCAAGATACATTGTATGAGTTTGATTTGAACGGGCATTTGAAGCGAAAATTATTTTGCAATAAAGGAGTTTGCAATACTGTCTGGCTAAGAGAGGAAGGACAGTTAAATAAAAAGCAAGTGGAAGTTTGGGATGCAAGAATACTTGATATTCCGGATGATTTTTCAACGATTGATTAAAAAAAATAACAATGAGGATAAAATACTTTGTGATTATCGGTTTTGTTTTTTGTTTTGTAAATGGACTTTCTGCTCAAGTAGGTGGGTTTGGGATATTTAAATTTATGAACCTTTCACCTTCGTCAAGAATGACTGCATTAGGAGATCATGTGGTTTCGATATATGATGATGATGTAAATATGGCGCTCGAAAATCCTTCATTATTGAATAAAGACATGGTAAATCATTTATCACTGAGTCACAAATTTCATTTTGCAGGTATAAAAAGCGGATATGCTTCGTATGCATTCAATGTAAAAAAATGGAATATGCCGTTTCATATTGGTGTACAATATATAAGTTATGGTGAGGAAGATATGACAAATCTGTACGGTGATAAGATAGGTGCGGTAGATGGAGGGGAATATGCATTTGTTGTAGGTACGTCAAAAGAAATCTTCGAAAGATTAAGAGTTGGTATAAACACAAAGTTTATAGCCTCTCGATTGGGTTCATACAATTCATACGGTCTTTCATTGGATCTGGCATCAACTTATTTTATCCCTAATAAAAACATGACGATTGGCTTTGTAATAAGAAATATTGGTGCACAGCTTTCAAGTTATTCTGATAGTAGAGAGTTTGCTCAAAGCAATGTATTGCTAGGAGTGACAAAGAGGTTGAAACACCTGCCTTTTCGCCTTATTGTTACCGCTCATCACCTTAATAGGTGGAATTTGCTTTATGATAATCCAAATGGTGAAAATAATATACTGACAATATCTGAGACTCAAGAAAGATCTTCATTTAGTCTTTTGTCTGACAATTTTTTCAGGCATTTAAGTTTTGGCGGTGAGTTCTTGTTGGGTAAAAATGGTGGACCTTTTAGGCTTCGTTTTGGATATAATGTGATGAGAGCAAAAGAAATGACTGTTTATCCTTATAGAAGTTTTGCCGGGTTTAGCCTTGGATTTGGCTTCAAAATCAAAAGGTTTCGTATTGATTATGCATACTCCATTCAGCATCTAATAGGTGGAAAATCGCATATTACTCTTTCCGCAAATCTAATTAAGTATAAGAAGAGGTTGTAATCTGTTTTGGTATGTTTCAATTAATGATAATATAGATGTGCAATAAATTCGTCAAAGAAAGGATAATGTTTGTCGAATATTTTAATTAACAGGATAAGTTAACTCTGATTAATTTACCGGAGAAAAGATGTTTTTGTATCATTGCACATATTATTATATGATTATTAAAACAATGTATATCTATGAAAAATTATTTTTTATTATTTTTAATACTTTCAATTTCAACTTTAGGTTTTTCGCAACGAGGAGGAAACAGAAAGGGGAGAAAACCCTCTATAAAAGGACATGTCTCAGGTATGGTAAAAGATTCTTTGACAAAAGAGCCAATAGAATATGCAATTGTCGAATTGTTAAATGCAAGGAACAATAAGCAAGTAAATGGGCTTATTACCGATGAAAATGGTCATTTTAAACTAGTTGGTGTTAAAACGGGAAGCTACAAATTAAAGATTTCTTTTATAGGATACACTGATAAATTAGTAAATGATGTTGTGCTTACTTTGAGTAAACCAGATAAAAATCTTAAAACTATTTATCTTTCTCAAACAGACCAACTCTTAGATGAAATTCAGATTGTTGATCAAAGGTCTTTGGTGGAAGCTAAAGTTGATAAAATGGTTTATAATGTAGCAAAAGACCCCACTTTGGCTGGTGGTGATGCTACGGATGTGTTGCGTAAAGTGCCTATGCTATCTGTAGATATGGATGGCAATGTTTCTTTAAGAGGCTCTTCAAAAGTAAAAATTCTATTAAATGGAAAACCTTCCGGATTGTTCGCTGAAGATGTGGGAGAGGCTCTTGAAATGTTTCCGGCTGATGAGATAAAAAAAGTAGAAGTAATTACTTCTCCCAGTGCTAAATATGATGGAGAAGGTTCAGCAGGGATAATTAATATAATCACGAAAAAAGGAATTATAAAGGGAGTAAAAGGAAGTGTTAAAACTTTTCTTGGTAATCAAATGGAAAATATGCGTGGTAGTTTAGCGATTGGTAGAGGTAGGTTTGGTATGAATACAAGACTTGGATTTAGATATAAATTGCCAAAAGAAAGTACTGTGGAGTTTTATAGAAAATCACATTCAGGTGATAATATATTGATTTTATCACAAGATGGATCATTGGATGTATCAAGAATTGGAGTTGGCGGCGTTATAGGTGCTTTCTATGACTTTAATGCATACAATAGTATCAATACAAGCTTCAGGTTAAGAGGGCATAATTACGATTCTGATGGGGTGTATTTGACAAAAAAATATTTAAATGACCTAGAGAATGATAGTTATTCAAGAGAAGAAAATTGGCAAAGATTAAGAAGTGCTTATAGTTGGAATGCAGATTATACCCGTAAGTTCAGTAGTAATAAAGATAAAAAATTGGTATTGGCATTTCAGCTTGAAGGCAATTTGAATAAAAATAATAACGAAAAATCAATTAGCAATATCGATGTTGTTGAAAATAACGATAACAATGGTACCAATAAAGAGCTAACATCTCAGTTGGATTTTGTACAACCTATTGGACAATCTTTAAAATTGGAGATGGGGGCGAAGTCAATTTTTAGATTATTGAAAAGTGATTTTCAAAGGAGCTTTTATCTTTTAAAAAATGAATTGGACAGTCTGGATATAGCTAATACAGATGTTTTTCACTACAATCAAAACGTATATGCCGGGTATCTTTCCGGTATAGTGAAATTGCCATATAGCTTTGGGCTAATCGCTGGAATCAGATATGAAAAAACTGTAATTTCAGGATTGTTTGATAAAGCGGACTATGGCTTTGGAAACGATTATGATAATTGGCTTACCAGTGCTACTATTTCAAAAAGATTTAAAGATTTTTCCAGTCTCAAATTAAGCTATTCCGAAAGAATTCACAGACCTTCATTGAGGCATATTAATCCATTTGTAGACAATAGAGATCCTTTAAATATATCTTATGGAAATCCTAAGGTGTCACCTGAATTGACTAGGCAGATTGAGCTTGGGTATTCAAAATTTTTAAAAGGTTCAATGATAAATATTTCTGTTTTTTATAAAAGAACAAAGGCTGTTATTAACACCTTTTTACGAGTTGGAGCAGATGGTGTGTCGCGAACTTCATATTATAATATTGGGAGCTCAAGAGCATATGGTTTCAATATCTTTTCATCGTTGAAATTATTTAAAATATGGGAAATTAGAGGGAATTTTAATGTAAACCGATACGTTATCAATGGCACAAGAATACGAAAAGGGTTAAATAATAAAAGCATAAGGTACAATGCATATATGAGTTCAACCTTGACATTAGCTAAGACATGGAAAGCTGAAATTTGGGGTTTTTTCAATTCGCCTAAGTATACCCTTCAGGGTAAAAATCCCTCATTTTCAATGTATAGTATTGGTGTGCAGAAAGAGGTGTTTAATAAAAAAGGTAAAATAGGTTTGAGGGTAGTAGATCCTTTTAATGCTAATAAGGTGTTTTTAACAGAATTGGAGGGAAAAACTTTTTATCAAAAACGAGAGTTGTCAATACCGTTTAGATCAATAGGTTTGACTTTTAGTTATAGCTTTGGAAAACTCGATTTTAAATCTAGAAGGTCAGCTATTAATAATGATGATTTGAAATCCGGAGGTGGTAGGGAAGAAGATGAGGGGGATAAATAATCGCTTTTGTTCAAAATCTTAAGATAGTTTTTTTTTTAAGATAAGTTTAATTTGTATAACTAGACGCTACAAAATATGCACTTTTTGTTATTTTTGCAAAAAAATGTTTAAATGAGAAGAATTATACTTATTTTTTCAATGCTTCTTATGTTTTCGACTATTGTCGAAGCAAAAAAATTATCTAGTGAAGCAAAAGTGTATTTAATGACAGTCGGTCCTTATTATAAAGATTTTGCCTCGATATGGGGGCATGTCGCTATATGGGTAGAAGATAAGCCAAATGGTGTGGATAAAGTGTATAATTATGGTGGTGCTGCATATGGAGGTAATTTTATGTTGAAGTTGATTACCGGTAATTTGACTTTTTATTTGGATACACACCAAACTCTCCAACAAGAATTGAAAACTTATAAAAGAGCGGAAAGAGATGTAGATTTATACGAATTGAATTTAAGTAGAATAGAAAAAGTCAGACTATATAATTTTTTGGAGCAAAATGCTAAAGAGGAAAATAAATACTACAATTATGAATTTTACTTAAAGAATTGTGCAACATTTACAATGGATGCGATCAAAAAAAGCATAATTGGTGAGATTGTATATGATGTCAATACCAATGATATTACCTATAGAGATATTTGTGACGATAAATTTAAGCTGTTCCCATGGACTGATTTTTTAATTAAACTGATAGCAGGAACAAATAATGACAAGAAACTTGAACTCGAAGGTATTTTCTTTGTGCCTGCTTATATGGTAAAGCATTTGGAAAAAGCACAAATACAAAATAGGGGTGGGGTTAAGCCTTTTTTTAAGAATCATAAAAATATCTATGACTTTCCTGATGTTAAACTCAAAAGTAGTTTTATGGATAAACCCATTTTTCCAATAAGCATATTATTTGTTTTGGAACTTCTTCTATTTGGTTTCTCATATGTAAAATCTAAAAATTATTTTAAGGTCTATGACATTATTTGGTTTGCTATAGCTTCGATGTTTTCTTTGTTTTTGCTTTTTACAATGCTATTTACACATTACGTTGTGACAAAATGGAATCTGAATTTATTTTGGTTGAACCCTTTATTTATTATTACATTCTTTTTAAAAGGAGAGAAAAAGAAAACCATCTTTAAAATAATAACTGTGTCTATACTAATTGTGCTTTTGGGATTTGCGATCTTACCCCAGACATTTTACTTGGTAAACTTGTTGCTCGCGGGCATGCTTTTGCTGAAAACTTTGAAATATGGGTTTCTTTATGATAGATTTAATAATTAATAAAGATGATTGAGAGATTGATAAGAATATGGGGGAACGGACCACAAAAGTTTTCTGCTTTTATGGGGCATTTTGCTGAGAAAAGGATTCCAAAATGGATTCTAAAACCGGTATTGAAAGCATATATTAGCTATTACCATATAGATATGAATCTTTTCAAAAGAGGAGTGGAAGAATACATGTCTTTTACTGATTTTTTTACAAGAAGGTTAAAGGATGGAGTAAGAACCTTTGAAGGATTATTGATTTCTCCTGCTGAAAGTATTCTGACAGATTTTGGCTTGGTTAGTAGCAATATGGAAGTGAAGGTAAAAGGAATGGGATGTAAATTGGCTCTTTTTTTAAGAAAAATAGTAACGATCAATTTTAAAAGCTTTGCCATTTTCTATTTGTCTCCTGCAGATTATCATAGATTCCATGCTCCTTTTGATATGGAAATAGAAAAGCTGATTTATATACCGGGAGATTTGTATTCCGTAAAGCCAAAAAATGTAGAAAAATATAATACTTTATTTTGCGATAATAGAAAAGTCGTTATCTATGGAAGTAGTGATTATGGCAAGTTTGCGATGGTATTGGTGGGAGCTCTTGTAGTGGGAAAAATAGTTTTGAATTTTGGTAAAAAACGGGGAACAAAATTATTTGAAGAAGAGATAGTCAATCTGCGATTTGACAAAGGTGATGAATTAGGAGCATTTGAGCTAGGTTCTACTGTTATATTGTTGACTGAAAGTGATGTTTTAAGTGTACTGACAGTAGAAAAAGGCGAGCATGTGCTTGTAGGACAGGATTTATACCAATTTGAAGCCAAATTGGTATAAATCTCCCACAAATCTAGATTATATCCATTTCACAAGAGGGAAGTCCATACGATGAGGTATGAGTTTATTCTTGGGATAGACTCTAAAAGTAAAATCATATATCCCTGCCATTGTAATAGGAATTTCACGTTTATATACTGCTGTATTATCATTTTTGTGACTGAGTTTTAGATTGAATACAAACATCAACTCCTGGCGTCCATCGGCATTTTTCCTGCCTAAAAGGATTTCGACACCGATGTCTTCTGCTGCAAGATTTTCTAGTTTTAATTTGAGTTTTACATTAAATTTTTCCCCAAGAGCCAATGGTCGAACATTAGAGTCAGGATATTCAGTACCTAAGATAGTTATTTTATCCCAATTTTCAAGAACTTTGTTTTTCCATTCCACTATTTTCCGAGCAACCTTACAGTTATCTTTTGTTAGTTCTCGAGATCTGCTGATTTGTTTTTTGTAAAACTTGTTGTTATAATCTTCAATCATTCTCTTCATTGTGAAATTTGGCACAATTTCAGCGATATTTTTCTTTATCATTACCACCCATTTTTCAGGTACGTTTTTTTTGTTTCTGTCGTAAAACTTTTCTTGTATATCGTCTTCTAATAAATTGTATATAGTCAGTGCATCAAGAGTGTTTTGAAATTCTTGATTGTCGTAAGTCCTTTCTTCTTTTAGCGCCCATCCTGCTCCTTCTACGTATCCTTCTGCCCACCATCCGTCAAGTACACTTAGGTTCAAAACACCATTCATTATAGCCTTTTCGCCACTGGTGCCCG
>JALSPK010000176.1 GCA_026986005.1 Saprospiraceae bacterium | reverse complement strand
CGTCAGTACGACCATTTTATTCGAAAGCGAAGAGGATCACCGTATCAAAAAACGTAAATTCACCGCCATTTTACTGGCATTTCTTATTGCATATCTGCTACAATGATTAAATATTATTTTTCTTCCGCCAACTTAACAAAATTTATAGGAGGCAAAAGGATGGGCTGTATCCCTGCTTTCATAGACATATTAGCCAAATGTTCTCTAATGAAAGGAAAAATTATTGCAGGAGCATTTATTTTAGAAAAATCCTCTACTGATAAAACCGGTTTTTCTTTTGGGATTTCAAATAAACCCGTCATACTTATTTTGGAACCAATAAGAATTTTATCTCCTGATCTTGCATTAAAATGTAATGTAACGGAAACATATAATAATAAATCTTGCTGCTTACTGTCCATTTGTAAATCAATATCATTATGAAATTTCACATTGTTAAAATCTATATTAGCTTCACGCTTGAAATAACTTTCAAGCATTATTATGTGCAATAATTTATAGGTTCCGGATTTTTCTTTCATAATAATATTATTTAAGCAGCCAATGAATATTGTTTATTCGGAAAAATTTCAGCTGAATCAGGCATTAATGCTGAATCAGGCTTTAATGGAGTTACCATTTCTTTAATGAAATTATCAATATCAATTATAATTGATTCAGAAATTTCTTCAAATAATATTGAAAACTCATCCGGTATAGATAAATGCTCACTATATTCATCGTTTTTTGTTTCATTAAATTCAATATTATCAAAGAGAGTTTTATTACTTTCAATCCAATTATAAACTGTAAAGAAAATATCTTGTTTGTCTTTTCTAGTATCAAAAATAATATTCTCATTTTCCAAATCAATTAAATCATTTTCAGTATAAAAAACAATCCCTTGATCTGGAAATTCTGAAATGAATTTATAAATAACTTTTGCTTCATAATCAATGTATTTTTTATTGTTTTTATACATGTGTTCAGGTACAACTTTAATATAGTGAGTTAACTCTTCGTCATCGTAATGATACATCAATTCTATACCATCAAATTTCTCTTTCATTTTTTTTAATTCATATATTAAAAATTTTTGTGCTTTCATAGTTATAATTTTATTCAAACAATTTCATTAATATCTTATTAATATGTAGTGCATAATTCTTCGCTAC
This sequence comes from Saprospiraceae bacterium, assembly GCA_026986005.1. Lineage (GTDB taxonomy): Bacteria > Bacteroidota > Bacteroidia > Chitinophagales > Saprospiraceae > JADJGA01. The sequence goes on along the minus strand of JALSPK010000176.1, from coordinate 548 downwards.
ATTAGCCTTGCTCTCATCAAAAATGATATCTTTATAATCAGCTTCTATGCGTAATTTTTTCAATTTTCGAATATTGTTACTAACATACCTAAAATCTTCATTATTAATTTTAAACAAGTTTTTAACTACATCATTAATTATCCAATTATGGAAACCCTTATTCTTTTTGAAGCCTTTCCTTTGATATTTATCAAATTCATCAAGTGATGGAAATTTTTTTTGTAATAAGTGAAGGATTAATTGAATATTGCTATAATACGAACAATGAATACTTGCTGAATAAAAACCTTCTCCAATGAGTAAATCCGCACTCATTAAATTTTGAATTGATTTTTCTCTCCAATTACTCATTCAGGAAAAGGAGCCTTATTTCTTATTTGCAAATATAGACAAAAATTCATTAATGATTAATTAATGAATAAAATACAGTCCCGCCAAGACGAACAGCAATAATCCGTATATCATTTTAAAGGTTTTCGGCTTGGAACGATTGCCGAATCTGGCACCGAAGAAATTCGCGATAAAATACCCCGCAAAGAGAATTACCA
>JALSPK010000175.1 GCA_026986005.1 Saprospiraceae bacterium | reverse complement strand
AAAATGAGGGCTTTAATGAGCAGAAAACCAAAGGATATAATTTGCAGCATAAAATGAATAGAAATAATCTTACAGCGATAAAGAATTATTACAATTGCTTACAAATAGCACATATTATAAATCAACTAATGCTCTTATGTAAAAATTCAGTAACTAATTTGTGGAATACAGCTGTAAAAATATGGCAATATATAAAAGCCGCTTTACTTATTTTAGACAATTATTGTCCAATAAAAAAACATAAAAAATATAATTTCAGATACTAATTTAATCCCCAACTCAGTAAACCGGGTAATATCGCCCAGTAACTTTAATAAAATAATATTTATATATGATAAACAAATAAGGCTGGATAAACAAAGATGCCAAAATTGGCTCAACATTATCATGCCTTTTGGCTAATACATCTTTTTTGTACTTTTTTTTAGCAATTCACCCTGAATTGCTGAAATTTTACCGGATTTCAAAGATTTTATTTTTAATTTTTAATATTTTGTGCTAATTTTACGAACTGCCGTTGTGCAAAATAAAAATGACCGAAATATTTTGATAATACAATTAATATATTTACTTTTGATAGTATCAAATGATAGTATCAAGCAGATAGTAAAATGAAACCACCATACGAAATAACAAGTAAAATTTTAAGATTAACAACCAGTATATCTGAAAAACTTGGTGAAGTAAAAACTTATTACTTAGACAAAACACAGCCTGAACTAAGAAAACAAAACAAAATAAAAACAATCCACTCTTCATTGAAAATAGAGGGAAATACTTTATCAGAAGAGCAAATAACAGCATTAATAAACAATAAAATAGTAATTGGACCAAAGAAAGATATTCTGGAAGTTTTAAATGCAATAGAAGTTTATGAAAAAATAAATTCTTTTTCTGCGTATTCGGTTACTTCTTTTAAAAAAGCACACAAGTTATTAATGAGTGGATTAGTAGAAAAAGCCGGAGAATTCAGGAAAGAAAGTGTTGGAATAGTTCATGGGAAAGATATTGCACATATTGCTCCTCCATACCAAAATGTTCCGTATTTAATGACCGATTTATTTAAATATATCAAGAATAATGAAGACCCAATTTTAATAAAAAGTTGTGTATTTCACTATGAAATGGAATTTATTCACCCTTTTATTGATGGAAATGGAAGAATGGGGAGATTGTGGCAAACCGTAATTTTAATGGATAAATATCCTATATTTGAATTCTTACCATTTGAGAGTTTAATATCAAAGACACAAAAAGAATACTATCAATCATTGGCTTTATCTGATAAAAAAGCCAATTCAACGCCATTTATAGAATATTTGTTGAATGTAATTGATAAATCATTAACAGATTTATTAAAGTTTAGTGGGAGAAAACTTTCAACAAAAGAAAGACTTGAATATTTAGTAAGTATAGGGATGAATGAATTTAGCAGAAAAGATTATATGGGAATTTTTAAATCGATTGGAAATAAAAATAAAACAAAATATACTTTGCACAACAACTAAGCATTCGACCCACCGATAGACCAAGGTTTAATGCTTTGTTGACTATTTTAATTATATTTAATCATCAATAAGCATAAAAATAATTCTTCGCAAACTGATTGCAAATATTTTATAACAATTGATTTAACAGGTCGTATTTTTAATAAGAAAAATATATTCCTGTGGTGGTCCTCTTTTGTCAAATGCTGCGATTAGAACAAGAATACCTTGTTTGCAAAATCCACAACCTGGACTCTATTATTTGCGAGATCGAAAAATAGGCTTTGATAATGGTGAAGACATATAGCAATATTACTAGTCTGAAATCGTTTTATTTACTGATTAATATCTATTTGAAAACAAAAATAAAGAGCATAAAAGATGAAAATTACATTTGAACAAATAGGAATAATTCACACACCTTTCACGACAAAAGAAAATATGCCAATTCAACCAAAAGGAGCCATTGGAATTAAGGGAAAAATAATTTTAAATAAAGAATATATAAAAGGGTTAAAGGATTTAAACGGATACTCTCATATTATCTTGCTGTATTACTTTCATAAATCGAAAAGTTATGAGTTACAAACTAAACCTTTTCTTGATGATACAAAAAGAGGGGTATTTTCTACAAGAGCACCTAAAAGACCAAATGGAATTGGAATGTCCGTGGTTAGATTGTTGAATATTGAAAAAGATATATTGTATATTGAAAATGTTGACATGCTTGACGGAACACCTCTTTTAGATATTAAGCCATACGTTTCATATTTTGACGATCACAAGGGGATAACAAATGGTTGGATTGAAAATAAAACAGATGATATAAGTTTAGTGAAATCAGACGAAAGATTTAAATAGTGTCTGTCTATAAAGTGCTTGATTTGGAAAAATAAAGATTTTTGATGAGATTTTTGTCTTTTTTCTTATAGTTTCTACCTTATATTTTCAGCTTAATGCCAATATTTATAGTTCTACTGAGTAAATTGGTTTGACTTCTGATTAGACCGGGAGTATTTTTGGGATTGAACCCTCTTCCTGTGTTTATTATTCTTCTTTCAGAGATATTAACTCTGTCTGAAAGGTTAAAAACGGTAAGGCCAAAAATCATATTTTTCTTAAAAAAGTTTAGCTTATAATTAATTGAAAAGTCAGATCTAAAATAATCCGGTAAATACTCAATAAAATTTTCAAATACGATTTTGGAACGATGGCTGTCTTTTGTTAAATTGCTAAAGTCAAAGTACGGAGTTCCACTGCTATAAATAAAATTTAATCCAAGACGCCAATTATTCCATGTATAACTGTTTATCCATTTTATTTGATGTCTTGTATCGTTTGGAGCAGGATGATATCTATTTTTGAAAACTTGATTAAATCTTTGATTCAAGATACTATAAGTGTATGACAATTGGCTTGAATAATTTTTAATTTTTTGCAACCACAAGATGTCAAGTCCATAATTGTACGAATCACCATAGAATATTTTATAATTTTCATTGACCATACCATGATCATTTCTACTAGTGGGGGCTGGCCTTAATAAAGTACTTAATCCATTAAGAGTTTTATGGAAAGCTTCAATAGTTATTGTAGACTTAGCGTAGGTTAATTTACTGCCAATCGAAATATTATTTGATGTTAAAACAGGAGTTGAATTTGAAGCAAGAGCCCAAACATAAGTGTTTTTTGATTGGGGCGTTTCATATTCAAATTGTCTTAAATATTGATGTTGTTTGCTGATAGAACCAAATAAGGAAGAGTTTTTAGAAAAATGATAAACCAAATCAAATGAAGGGCAAAAGTAGTTGGTCTTAGTACTTGAGAGATATGTTGATTTTAAAGCAAGACCAAAATCTATATTATTCAATTTACCGTAAAAACCACCATAAACTGTATATGTATTTGACTTCTCTTTCAGGTTCAATATTGAATTTTGTTTGATGTCTATATTAGACAAAACATTATAATTTGTTAAGTCAATTCCAAAAAGGATTTTGCTATAAGTATTTACTTTTATTTTATTGTCAATTTTAAAAACCACATCATTTATGGAGCTGGATTTAGAATCGAAAATTGATTTAACCTGTATTGAATCAGGCCTTTGCCTTTTGATATTTATTTTTAATATATTTTTCTCTTGATACTGAGCTGAAGATATAGATATATCAGTATCTACATTTAACCATTTTACAGAGTAATTTAAGCCAATACCAAGATTATTCCAATCTGAAATATCAATATATTTTAATCCGATATTTGTTATATTATTCTCTTTATTTTTTAATGAAATAATATAGCTATCGTCGTAGAGATCCATACTTTTATAAAAGCTTAATTTAATTTCCTGTTTTTTATTGATTTTATATAAGAAAGTATTGTTAAAATCATAAAACATGAATCCGGGACTCTTTGAATTTAACAAGTTACTATCTTGTAAAACCTGATTATTTTTTGAAGTAACTTCATATAATATAGATTTTTTTGTCTTTTCGAAAACAGATTTTCTGATAGCAATATTTATTTTAAATTTATTCGAAACAGGAATTACAGCATTAGCAGATAAATACATCAAATTAGCGTCAAAATCAGCTAAAAACGTTTTGATATTGTCATAGGAACTCATTTTCACAATACCACCCGTCATAGACCTAATAGAAGGTGGGATTGTGTTTTTGTACACATTCACCTCCTTAACAAAATCATTATTAATTGAACTGAACACATTGTAAAAATGAGTAGGGTTATAAATTCTAAGTCCGTCAAGTATTACTAAAGTTTCAAAAGACTTACTTCCTCTGAAGTTTATTTTCGATGATTTATCATTATTGGCATAGACGGAAGGTAAAAATTGAACTTTTCGTAACACATCCTCAGTAATAAATGATGAAAATTCATATTGTTCATTATCAATCTTATAATTAATCAAACTAGTATTTATTTCCATTGGTTTTATTGGCTTTAGTATCATTATTACCGGCAATATTCTGGTTTTAACTTCAAGTTCTATATCAGAGTTACCAATAAAACTATGTAGCTCAAGTTTTTTGTCTTTATAACCCATTCTATGTATGATTATGGTATCGTTTCCTTTTATATAATCGCTTGGAATAATCAAATCAAAAAAACCATTCTCATCAGAATAACATCCAATTGGAGAGCCAAGCAAGGAAACTGCTGCAAAAGAAATATTTTTATTGTCAAATTTCTCCCTTATTTGACCTACAAGTTTTAACGAATTGGTATCATTATACTCTTTTTTTCTTAAAAGGAGTTGTTTATCTTCAGTAATGACATACTCCAAATCTGTTTGAGATAATAATAAATCCAAAGCAATTTTTATAGGAACACCTTTTAAACTAATCTTGCAAAATTTGTTTTGCAAAATTCCGGATTCGTATGCTAAACGCAAATTTTCCTTTAATGCTATTTTATTGATTTCTTCGGTCAGATTATTTTGAGCCGATATTGAAGATTGAGATAAAAAGAATATGCTTTGACAAAATAATACTATTATTGTAATAATACTTTTGATCATATCGCCATTATAGTTTTTAAAAATCGAATACAGGTTCATATCTCTTGTGTCTATTCACTAATATAAACAGTTTTATCTTCGATTTTGTATGTCAAGTGCATGGGCCAGCAAATTTTTTCTAAAGTTTTTTCTTTGGAATTTATAATTAGTTGCCCGGTAAATTTGCGATTGAGTATAGAATTATCAGCTACTATACTTAAATCAAAAATTCTTTCTAATTCATCAAAAACAAATCTTAAACTTTTAGTATCGAAAGAGATTACCCTATCTTTCCATATATATTTTTTATTAGCATCAAATTTATATACTTCTATTTCTTTATCAATATCAATTACAGCTGTATTGCCGGGTAATAACAGTATACTATCTTTGGTGATTTTATTAATTACCCGTACTTTGCCGGTAAAACACATTACTTCCAAACGTTTATTTCTATCATACACATTAAAGCTTGTCCCGAGTACTTCAATGTTAGAAACAGGCGTTTCAACCACAAACTTGTTTCCTTTAGCGACTCTAAAAAAGGCTTCTCCTTCAAGTTTTATATGTCGATTTTTGTTCCATCCGGTCTTTTTATAAATTAGCTTGCTATCTACATTTAAATCAACGGTAGATTGATCGGGTAAGGTTATTGTAGTCATCTCTGCCTTATCGGTTTTGATAGTATTATCACTAAAAAACAGATAATTTATAGAAACAAAAGCAATTATAATAGCTGCCGCAATCGCAATTTTGTAAAAGTGTTTTAAGAAATATTTAGATTTCTTGTTTTCTTGTTTAATTCCTTTTTGGATGTTTTTCCAAATTATTTCTATCTGTTGTTTTTGAGGATAATTTTTTTTATAGCGAAGCGATTTTACAATTAATTCAGCTTCTTCTGCGACAGGAATCAATTGGGGATGATTAGAAAGAATCTTTTCCCACTGTTGCACAGCAAAACGATCGCCTTTTCTAACAAAGGCGATAAACGAATCGTCATTTAAGAAGTCTTCTAAATCGTATTGTAAGTATTTATCATTCATTTTATTTCTATTCAACAAATTAAACTATCTCCACAAAAAAGAGTCAAATTTGTTTGTTTTGTACTCAATTTATTGCGGAAACTTTAGTAAAAAATTAATATTGGCAAGAACCATCCAAATAGTAAAGTACGTTTTTAGTTTTGATAGAGCTCTATTTAATGCATTTCTCGCTGATTGATAATTTATTTCTAGGATTTCAGCAATTTCTTTATTATTGAATCCTTGAAAAAACTTTAAGTATAAAATATGTTGTTGTTTTTTGCTTAATTTTTGATATGCGTTATGAAGTTTTTTGATTTTTTCACTATTCATTTCTGTATCTACAAGAATAGTTTCAATAGACAATTCAGATTTAAAATAAATACTTTCATCTATTGAAACAACGGATAAACTCTTTTTGTTAAATCTGACTATTCTTCTTTTAAGAGATATAAAAAGATAAGCTTTTACATTTTCAACATCACCAAGGTTTTTGCGATTATTCCATATATCTATAAACAAATTCTGAATACAATCTTCGACAACATTAGTATCAAGAGAAAACCTTTTGCCGTAATCATACAGTTCATTTATATGCTCTTTATAAATTTTTTCAAAAGCAATATTATTTCCCTGTTTAAAAAGCACCCAATTTTGGTCTATAGCCATAAAATAGTTTTTGTGTCATTACTATAAACAGAAAAACTAAAATGATATTATAAATTGAAATCAAAACTAATATTAGATTGCGCCTGCAAAAATCAAGATATAGTAAATACCTACAAGTATAAATACGATTCCGGCAATAAGTCTCATTATTTTTTCGATTTTAGTTATTTTGGAGTAAAATACTCCGACCTTACTAGCTGCAAATGTCAATAAGTACGTGAAAAGAATAACAGGAAGACCGGTTCCAAAAGCAAAAATAACAGGTAAAAACAATCCATCAGGTGAAGCAATCGTAATGGGAATTAACATTCCAAAAAATATTGCTCCACTATACGGACAAAATGCCAATGCGAATATAATCCCTATCATGAAAGAGCCTAACAATCCTTTATCTTTGAACTTTTCAGCCAATGTGTCACTAAAACTACCTTTACCAAGAAAATTTAATTTAATAATATTTAGCATAATAAGTCCTAAAATTATTAATAGAGGCCCCAAAAACTTTTCTCCGTTTTGATTAAAAAATCTTGCTATATGAAATTTACTAGCACCAAAATATAGAGCGACACCAATGATAGTATAACTAAAAGCTCTGCCTAAAGAGTAAATAATGCCACTCAAAAACACCTTTTTGGGATTAGATATGTTTTTTGCAATAAATGCAGTTGCTGTGATATTAGTAGCGAGGGGACAAGGGCTAATAGCTGTCATCAATCCCAATAATAAAGCTGATAAAACGGGTAAATTTGTATCGTCCAGTAATGATTGTAGAAAATCCATTTATAAATTTTTTAATTCCGCTTCAATTTTTGCCTTTAATTCTGAAATAAACACTTCCTTATTGGATTCTTTTTTAAACGCAAAATTGGTTAAGTCGATGTGTTTTTCTTTTCCATCAATAATAAGATTCAAAAAGAGTGATGTACCGTATGCTCCATATTCTTCTACGATCTTTTCGTTTTCTTTGATATCTGCATTGATTAATCTAAAAGATAATTTACCTGATTTCATTTCATTAGAAAAATGTTTTTTTAAAGTTTCTTTTGTATTTGCTTCGATAGAAATACACGCTTTGCATCTATGAGCAGTATGGAAATCCAATATTTCCAGTCTATTTGTTTTGTTATTTAGTGTAGATGTGTTAGTGACTGTATTTTCTTTAGATTGTTTGTTATCACAAGCGTAAAAGCTAACAAATAAGAATACCAAAACTGTTAATATTTTCACTTTCATTTTATTTTTTTAATAATACTAGCACTAAATACTAGCAAAAAGAATAAATTTCTGATCTATGTTGTTTTAGTGCAAACACTAAATATCTACACCAAATACATTTTTTATAATTGTTCCAATTCCGAAAGAAATTGCTGCAACCCCTAATGATATTGCTGCCATTTCAATAAATCTCCTTTTAAAAGATATCGCTTTTGCCACAGATATATAATATGTGTATGCTGCAATTATTAGTACGGTAATAATCAACATCATTCCTAAGGCAAAGTAAGGATTATCCTGAATCAGATAAGGAATTACCAAAAACAAAACAGTTAAAATATATGATATCCCTGTATAAACAGCTGCCGTTATAGGGTTAATATCCTCATTTGTATCCTCTTCTTCTTTTGAAGATAGATAGCCCGATGCAGCCATAGATAGCGATGCTGCAAATCCCATAATCAGCCCTGTAGCACCAATAATTTTGTTATTTGAAAAAGCAAAAGTTAATCCGGCTAGAGTACCCGTAAATTCTACCAATGCATCATTTAATCCTAAGACAATAGACCCTGCATACTGCAAAGGTTTGTCATTTAGAATTGAAATCAATTTTTGCTCATGTTCGATTTCTTCTTGTCTTATACGCATTGCTTCCGGATATTTTTCCGATATTGAATTATAGAATTCACTTGCTTCTCGCTCACTCATTTCAAGTAGTCTTAATGAAAAAGACAGACCAAAAAATTTTGCTAAATAATAAAACTTTTTAATCCGCCATTTGTCCGGCATAGATTTCTTTTTAGTTATGTTTTTCCAAAATTCATAATGCTCTGCCTCTTGTTCGGAAATCCTTTGAAGAATTTTTTTGTTTTTTTCATCTCTACTCATTTGGGATAACTTTGCATAAATAATATGCTCTGTAAGTTCATGCGTTTGTTGTCTATATATTTTCACCATAATCAAAATATGATATTAAATAAATACCCTGAAATAATAATACATACAGTAACCACACCAAAAAATAGTCCCACTAGTTTTATCGTCATCACTTTTTTTAAGAGCATAGCCTCAGGCAAAGATAAACCGACTACTCCCATCATAAATGCAATAGCCGTCCCTAGTGGAATTCCTTTTGCTACTAAAACCTGAACTACCGGCAATATCCCGGAAGCATTGGAGTACATTGGTACTGCTAAAATTGCCGCCAAAGGTACTGCAAAATAATTATCTTTATTTAAATACTTTTCAAAAAAACCATTTGGAATATAACCGTGCATTGTAGCTCCAATGGCTATACCAATTATGACATATGGCAATACACCTTTTAAAATAGTCATTACTTCATCAATGATGATAGGTATTCTTTCTTTTAATGTCTGTCTTTGCTGTATAAACTTATCCTGTTCTTTTTTTGACTGTTCAAGTATGGTTTTTACCCAAGAAGTAAGATGTTTTTCCAATTTCATTTTTTGTAAAACAAATCCCGAAACAGTACCTAGTATTATACCACTTAAAACATATATTGCCGTGATTTTTACACCAAACAGACCTATAAACAGTCCAATCGCTACTTCATTTACCAAAGGGGAAGTAACTAAAAAAGAAAATGTGACCCCCAAAGGAATTCCTCCTTTGACAAAACCTATAAATAAAGGTACTGATGAACAAGAACAAAAAGGTGTCACTACTCCAAATAGACTTGCCATAAGATATTCGAGACCATACAATTTGTTTCTGGATAGGTAATTTCTTACTCTATCTATTGGAAAATAACTATTGATAATTCCCATTAAAAAAATTATAATAACCAATAAAAACAAGATTTTTATGGTATCGTAAATAAAAAAATGCATAGCTTCTGCTAAACGTGATTTTGGCAATATATCAAACAAATCAAATACTACCCAATCAGCTATTGTCTCAATCCAATCAAACATAAACTATTAAATTATTTTATCCCTGCTTTCTTTAATATCTTGATTAGCTCTTTTTCCGGAAAAAACCCCTCATGTCTAAAGTATTCTATGCCATGTTTATCCAAAAAAACCTGTGTTGGTATCAAGTCGATTTTGTAATCATCTGCATAATGTTTTTCTTCTTTAGTCCATACATCATAGAAAATAACTTTTACTTGTGTTGGATATCTTTTCTCTATTGACGCCATCACTTTTTGCATCTTTTTACATGGAATACATCTTACAGAACCCAGTTCAATAAAAGTTACCGTTGGCTTTGAATTGTCTGCATTTTTACTTTGTCCGATTGCCAATAAACCAACAAACATTATCAGCACTATAAAAAGTATTTTTATTTTATTCATTTATATTTATTTTATTAAAAAAACTATTAAAAAGTATTTGGGCTTCTTTCCAGTTTTTTTGATTTATACAATATTTAATTTTAGGTGGTTTGAGTTCTCCTTGGATTAAACCGGCAACTTTTAGCTCTTTTAGATGTTGTGAAACAGTAGATTGAGCCAAAGGGAATATCTCAACAATATCACCGGTAAAACAGCAAGATTGACTATCAAGGTAATTTAGTATTTTAATCCGTGTCGGATGTGCAAGAGCCTTGGCATATTTTGCCATCTTTTCGGTTTCATCCTTATAAAAAATATCTTTAGTGGTTCGTTTCATAACTTGATAATTATAGCAAAATGCCGATAATTTCCTCCCTTTTCGGTACTCTTCCCTTTATCATTACCACTTCGTCTACGACAACAGCTGGCGTACTTAATATATCATATTTCATGATATCCACAATATCATCAACCTTCAACACAGTAGCATCAAATTTATTTTCTCTTACTACATTTTCAACCAGTTCAATGGTCTTTTTGCATTTAGGACATCCTGTTCCCAATATTTTAATAATTTTCTTCATGATTAATCATTTATCGCAAATATACGATAAGAAATAATAAATAAAAATAAAAAGAGGTTTTTTTCTAATAAATTCGTTTTATACCTTGTACCAAACCGTTATCAAAATGGTAAAATAGAAAAAGAAATCTCAATATATCTTCCACTAAATCACCAAAGATATCACAATAATTATCAAAACTTGCAATAATTGTAAATTTTGATAATACAAGCCTGCTACTCATTTTTTTTGAGTGCGGCACAATAGCTTTGCCTATGTGAAGTGGGAAATTTAGAAGTATCACACTTCCAATTTATAACAATATCCTGTTGTGCTATCTTAGGTACTACTATTACTGTCATATGATTAAAAATGAGGGGCGCATTCCTCTCTTATTTAGGGTCTGTCTATAAAGTGCTTGAATTTTGAAAAATAAAGATTTTTGATGAGATTTTTGTCTTTCTGAGGATTAGTGATGCCTTAGCATCAGTAATTTGAATAAAGTAAAAATATCGAAAAAGATTATTTTTCAATTTTAATGACTTTGTGGACAGACACTAATTATCTTTATAGACGGGCACTATTTATTGTGTGTGCATCGAATAGCAAAGATACAACTTATTCTTAAAAATAAAAATATAGAAACCTAAAGGATTATACTAAGCCAGCATAGTATAAAAATGACGCAAGGAGGTAACGTTCCTATGTGAAACTTATGTATTATCTATGATGGCTTAGTATATATGTAGAAAAGTGAAATTGGTAAACCTTAATAAAACATTTATGCTTTTGATTGTGTTGTTTTTAAACATTTGTATACTTTTGGGTTTATAAAATATATCATTATGACACAAATAAATTTGAAAAGAGGGTATTTAGAAAAAAACAAAAAACCTTTTGTTATTGCAGGACCCTGTGCAGGAGAAACAGAGGAGCAGTTGCTGGAGACAACAATAGCTCTTGCAAAAACAGGCAAAGTGGACATGTTGCGTGCCGGAATTTGGAAACCGCGTACAAGACCGGGTACATTTGAAGGAGTAGGAGCAGAAGGACTAAAATGGATGACAAGAGCAAGAAAGGAAACCGGTTTGCCTGTAACTGTAGAAGTAGCAAACACTAATCATATTGAACATGCGCTTAAAGCCGAAATAGATGTCTTATGGATTGGAGCAAAAACAACAGTTAATCCATTTTCTATGCAGGAGATAGCTGATGCTTTGAAAGGAACAAATGCTAAGGTTATGGTTAAAAACCCTATAAATCCTTCGCTTGCTTTATGGTTGGGTGCGATTGAGAGGTTGGAGAATGTTGGAGTAAATGTTTTGGGTGTTATTCACCGTGGTTTTAGCGATTTTGGCAATAAAAAATATCGAAATAATCCTACTTGGCAAATTCCGATAGATTTGATGCTTGAAAGACCTGATCTAGCGATTATAAACGACCCTAGTCATATTTGCGGCAACCGCCATTCGCTTGCTTCTGTAGCTCAAAAATCTATGGATCTAAATTTTGATGGTATTATGATAGAAGTTCATCGTGACCCGGATAATGCTTGGAGTGATGCTATGCAGCAAATAACACCTGCTACTTTTAACGAGATAATAAGTAGTTTAGTTATACGAAATGTAATGGGGTATGAACATAAAGCATCACAGGATTTGGAAGAAAGTAGAAAAAAAATTGATAATATCGATGAGGAATTAATTAGGATATTAGGACAGAGAATGGATATAGTAAGAGAAATAGGAAAATATAAAAAAGCAAATAATACTTCCGTATTTCAAAAATCCAGATGGGAAGAAATAGTGGGAGAACGAATAAAAATGGGTGAATCTCTTGATTTAAGTCCGGGTTTTATACAAAAAGTACTAAAAGCCATTCATGACGAAAGTATAAATATCCAAGAAATCATTTTGAATAAATAATGATATTATTATTCTATTGATTTCAATGCTTTCAACGCTTCATCAATGTGCTTATTTGCTTTTTTCATGCTGTTGAAAATATGTTTAATAATACCTTTTTTATCGATTATATACGTAACTCTACCATCAATAAGTTTTAGATATTTCGGTACACCAAACATTTTTCTTACTTCTTTATCAGTATCTGCCAATAAAGTAAAAGGTAAATTATATTTCTTAGCAAACTCCTTATGTGATTCTACATCATCGCTACTAATACCAATTACTTTAGCGTCTAAGTTTTTAAACGTTTCAAATTCATCTCTAAAAGAACAAGCTTCCTTAGTACAACCCGGAGTATCATCTTTAGGATAGAAGTAAATCACTATTGTTTGTTTACCCACAATAGAGTCTATAGAAAAATAATTGTTGTTCTGATCTCTTAAAGTAAAATTCGGTATTTTATCACCGACTTCCAATTGCTTTGACTGAGCACTTATTTTAGCTATTAAAACTGCTCCAAAAATTATTATTATAACGATTATATATTTCATATTTTTAAATTTTATTAAGCTGCCACAAAAATCTGTAATAAAAATGCATCTTTTGTATATTCTCCATTTATTAAAATAACAGCAATTTTAATGATATGTTTGAAATATAGAATACTTATCTGCTTTTTTAATAAAAGTAAGTGAAAAAGATAGCTATAATATTATTAAATTTAATGTTGGATTAATAAAAATCTACATTTTCCTGTTTTTTTCGTTATAGTATAAGTCTTTATTCCTAATTAACTTAAATCAAAAAATGAAAACATTATACTTTTTTTTAGCCGTTTTACTTTTTGCTTCCGCTTTAAAATCTCAGGATTTTGAAAGAATTACAAACTTTCATAATTACGGTTTTTATGCTGGTAACACCAAAATAATTAATGTAAATGAAAAGCTTTATCATTTCATCTATAATTACGATGATCAAATTGACGTATATAGGTACGATAATGATAAAAAGACTTTTGTCGGTCAAACAGAGATAGATATTTGCGATGAAACATTTGTCACAACATTACTTAATGATAGCTTATTAATAACTATTTATAAAGACAGAATGTCATTTTTCAATTTTTTAAATTCTAAAACCATTACAATTTCTTATCCAAATAATTATATTATTAAATATACCTGGCTGGTGCACATTATAAAAGATTTTATATATTTTGACAATTTTTTTTCATACGATTTTTTACTTAATAAATTTATATTTAATACCGTAGGAAATTACTTATATAGATCAAACAATAATTATTACTATAGTATTAGAAAAAACCAAAATACTTATTTAACACAAAGACAATTTAATGACACTACTTACACTTTAGTAGATATTAAACCAATTAAATTTAATACGGTTGTTGATGAGCTCTTATATGTGCAAGATACCCTAGGAAGTCTATATACGATTGATAAAAACAATTTAATAAATCTGGTTATTACCGGATTACACAAGATCATTAAGATAATAAAATTAGATGATAATAGAATAAGTATTTTAGGAATAAACAATGATAAAGATTTTATTTATACCTACTCTCTAACAGATTATTCTTTGATTAATTCATATTATTTCTTGGAGCACTTTAATCTTAATACGGTTTTTTATCAAAGCAATAAATTATTTGTAAATATTGACCACAAAGCTTATTATTTTGATTATAAAACAAACACTCTTCGTAAAATCTCCAACAACCTTTTTATATCAAATAATATTGACAGTTTAGTATTTATGAAAAAAACGGGTATTTATGATAATAGTTTTAAAGTTTTGAATACAAATACTCTTGAAACAAAAGAGCTTATTATCACTTTTGATAAAACAATTAAAAAGATAGTGAAATTAAATAATACAAATTATTTATATTTATTTAAAAATAATGTGGGTTATGGCCTATATAAATATGACTTTATTACAAATTCTATAAAACAATCAAATTATAATATAGAAAAGAATGAAGGAATTATGGATAAGCTTATAAAGGAATCCGATTTTTTATATTGTTCACTAAATAAAAATAAAGTAATGCAGATTATTGATGAAACAGAAAATGAAAATATAGATGTATTTAAATTTAAAGAAATAAAAATAGGAAGAAATATAGTCGCAAAACACAAAATATATTATATAGTAAAAAATGCCAAATGCTCAGATGAAACCATTAAATGTGGAAGCCTATACTGTTATGATATAAACTCAAATGTCGAAACAATTCTGGATGATAATATTATTTTACCAAAGCATTACTATTCGGCTATGTTTAGATTAGATAAATATATTATAGTAAAAAAGTTAAGATCTAATAGTGCAATAATTATAAATACTGAAAATAATAAAAAAATAGAACTTTCTGAATTTCAAAAGCAATTATTTAGACATGTTAAATTCCATACAAAGGATTATTTTTATTCTAACATTGACAATACAATATACAAAGTATCAATTGAATCCTTAAACTACTGGAAAATTTCCGAAAAAATACCCTCAAATACGAGGCGCATAGTTGATAATGAATATTTTTATTATACTAACAATAAATTTTATTATAATAATGGTTTTGTAACAAATGTAATCTATGAAAGTGATTCTGTACAATACGCTTCAAAAGTATTTATATCACCCGACAAAAAGTATTTTATAATATCATTTATGGAAAATGAAACAAGACATTATTTGATTTATAACAGAACTCTTAATACAAGTAAAATAATAGAACCATTTGCTGAAGAAATAACTAACCATTCTTATAATGCAAATATTTTTAATAATAAGTTGATCGTATTTGGATTTGAAAATGAAAAAAAAGTATACCTATATAATCTTCAAACTAATGTCGCAAAAAGAAAAGAATTCGATTCAAAAGTCAAATTGTTTTCAGTAGGAGATGATGAAATTCATTTTAACTTAAGTGATAAAATAATCATTACTAACAATGATTTAGAAGAAATTGAAACATTGCCTCTTCCTTATAAAGTTTTCAGGCCATTATCAAATCTATCTGATGGACAATTTATATATATTAGATTAGGGATAAGAAACTATAGAAATATAATTGTTTATGATCGTGAAAAAAGACAGTTTTCTCGTTATTTCACCTGTCAGGATAGTATTAGACTTTGCGACGCAGAAATATTAAATGACAAAATTTATTGCTTGGCAAGAAATGATGCTTTTGGATACCAAATATATTCTGAAAATCTTAAAGAAGTAATTAATTCAAATCAACAATATATTCAAAATACATCGGAGATGATTGAAACTTATCCAAACCCAAGTTATGATTACATCAATATTGCAACTCCTGTTAATAATTATAAAATCATAAATACTAATGGACTTATAGTTAAAACAGGTATAAACATTTCAACCACCAAAATCAATATACAAAATTTACCCGCCGGATTATATATTATTAGTAGCGTTGAAAACAATCGTCGTAAAATTGGAAAATTCGTAAAAATTGAATAAATTTCCCTGAGATTTTAGCTTTTTCACATGTTGTTTTTGTCTTTTTGTCGACAAAATACCTTGTTTAATCTAAATACTAGCCAAAACACCATACTATGTGTTGCATAGTACTATAATTTGTTTTATATTTGCATTATATAATAAAAATATAATTGAAATGAAACTAGAAAACACAAAGGCACAGATGAGAAAGGGGTTTTTGGAAATGATAACACTGCTTATTATTTCAAAGAAAGAAGCATATCCTTCTGATATTATCAAAAGCCTTAAAGAAAACGAGTTGATAGTAGTAGAAGGTACTATGTACCCATTATTGACAAGGTTGAAAAATGCAGAATTTTTAAGCTATAATTGGAAGGAATCTTCATCCGGACCACCACGTAAATATTATAGCCTTACAGAAAAAGGACAGGAATTTTTAGGTGAATTAACAACAACCTGGCAAGGGTTGAAGAATGCAGTAGAATCTATATCAAAAACAAAATAAAAATCAAATATAATGAAAAAGATAGTTAATATAAATTTAGGAGGTTATCCATTTACCATCGATGTTGATGCATACGAAAAGATGGAATCATATTTTAGTTCATTGGAAAAGTATTTTTCCAATTATGACAATCCGCATGAAATAATTTTTGATATTGAAATCAGAATGGCTGAATTGTTTAAAGAAAATGCCGGTGCAAGTGCAATATTATCCTCAAAAGACGTAGTAGAAGCCATAAAAGTATTGGGTACACCGGAAGATTTTTCCAAAGAGGACTTGGGTGGAACAGATGAAACTGATTTTGCTACAAATGAAAAGAAAGATCAAAAGAAAGATTATTATAGAGAAAAGAGTGAATATAGAGTGGGAAAAAAGATATTTCGAGACCCTCAGAATAAAGTGATAGGAGGTGTATGTTCGGGACTTGCCACATATTTTGGTATTCCGGATCCGATATGGATAAGATTATTGTTTGTGGTACTGGTTTTTTCTGGTATAAGTCCGGTAATATATATCATATTATTGATTTTGATTCCTAAAGCAAGAACAGAGGCAGATAGAAAAGAGATGAGAGGAGAGCCTATAGATATAGATACTATTGCCAAATCAATTGAAGAGGAGATAGGCAATATCACAGATCAGTTTCAGGATTTAGCTTCATCTTTCAAAAACAGGAGAAAGGACAGAAGAAGAGATAGAAGAGATAGAAGAAATCGGAGAAGGTATTGATTTAAGAGGATAAAGGAATCTAAATACTTCGATTTACACCTGATAACTTGACTATTTTGCTGATTTCAGATAAAAAAAAGAATTTATTATTATTTTTTGAGTACAATTCATATCATGATAGCTCATATATATGAAATCCATTATTTTTTCATTGAGAAGTTAAACTATTATGAAATTGACCTCTCTATAAAATATTAAATTATGATAAAGAACATTTTAAATTTTAAATTGATACTAGTACTTGCTCTTTTTACAGGATTTATGTCTTGTGAAAATGATAATTTGAACTTATCTGATGAATTGAATTCAGATGTTCAAATAGATGATATTGATATGAATGCTTTGACAGAAGACATTGCTGAAGTAGATTTGGATCTAGAAGCGCAAGTGACACCGGGACAATTTTTTCAACATAAAGTGAAAAAATGCTTTACGCTAGTTTTTCCGGTGACTATGGTTTTTCCTGATGGGAGTACACAGGAATTTCAAAACAGAGAAGAAATGGGAAGTGCTTTAAAATCGTGGAAACAAGCTAACCCAAATAGTAGTGAGCATCCTGAATTTCAGTTTCCAATAACAGTAACACTAAGAGATGGAAGCACAAAAATATTTGACAGTAAAGAAGCATTTAATACTTTTATAAAAAATTGTAGAGGGGACAAGCCCAAAAGACATGATTTCAAAAAATGTTTCACTCCTGTTTTTCCTTTGACAATAATTTTTCCGGATGGAACAGAACAATCCGTTGATAATAATGAAGCATTAAGAACAGCAATTATGGAATGGAGACAAAATAATCCTAATGCAACAGGACATCCTGAATTCAAATTTCCATTTGATGTAACTCTCCAAAACGGTGATATTGTTACAGTAAATAGTAAAGAAGAATTGAGGAATATAGTAAAGTCATGCAAAAGAGATCGTAAACACAAGCCTCATTTTGATAGGTGTTTTAAAATAGTCTTTCCTATTACAATAGAGTTTCCTGATGGTAGTACTCAATCTATCGAAAATAAGGAAGATCTAAGAACAACCATAATCTCATGGATACAAAATAATCCTGATGTTGATGGTAGACCACATATTGTTTTCCCATTTGACATAGAAGTTAGAGGAGGAAAGGTAATAACTGTTAATAATAAGCAGGATTTGATTAAAATAATGAGGAAATGCAAAGGCAGAAAAGGTAAAGGTGGTCGCGGCAACCACGGAGGAAGAGGGAATGGCTAATTGTTTTTGTCCACAAAGTCCTTGAAATTTGAAAAATCAAGCACTTTATAGACAGATATTAATTAAGGCAATATTATATTAATACCAAATAGCATTTAAGATACCGGATAGAAAAGAGCTCAAGTTTAAACTTGGGCTCTTTTCTATAAATAAAGATTATAAAATGTGTCTTTTTGAATATACAATTCCATCAAGACTTAGTATAATTTGTGCTTTTTGTCCGGATATGTTGGGAAATAATAATATTTTTACTCGGCTCAAAAAATGTTTATTTACTATCTTCTTACTATCTTTGTACTAAAATAAAACTTTGAGAGCAAAAAAATCATACGGGCAACATTTTTTAGTAAATGAATCTTTATCGCAAAGTATTGTTGATAGTGCATTGGAATATAAAGACAAATACCCGATTTTGGAAATTGGTCCCGGTCAAGGTGTATTAACCAAGTATTTACATGAAAACAAAGCTGTTTTTAAATCTGTTGAAGCAGATATTGATATGGTAGAGTTTTTGGTTAACAACTTTGAGAGTATTGAAGAACACATAATACACAGCGATATTTTAAGATTGAATTTATCTGAGGTTTTTGATAAAAATGAACTTGTTTTATTCGGCAATTACCCGTATAATATCTCTTCACAGATAGTTTTTCTAATGATAAAATACAAAGAATATATTCCTGTAATGATTGGGATGTTTCAAAAAGAAGTAGCTGAAAGAATAATTGCAAAACCCGGCAATAAGCAATACGGTATCCTTAGTGTACTGACACAAGCATATTATACGGGAAAAATAACTCATCGTATTAAACCGGGCTCATTTAATCCTCCTCCAAAAGTGGATTCTGCTGTATTAAAGTTGGAACGAAAATCAAAAATAGATTTAGGTTGTAATGAATCTTTGTTTAAAACAGTAGTAAAAATGACATTTAATCACCGCAGAAAAATGATGCGCAACACACTTAAATCAATAGTTAAAGATGAGGAAATATTAAAAATGAAAATATTTACGAAAAGACCCGAACAATTGAGTGTTGAACAATTTGTGGATTTGACAAATATTTTGAATTTTAATGACTTTGTGGACAGACACTAAATAAAGAAATTTAAAATTATATTTTTTAATGATCAAGAACTACTTTCTTAATTGATGTGTTTAATATAAAAACAAATATATACGATGAACTTAGAACAAAAAATAAACAATGATCTTAAAGAAGCAATGAAAGCTAAAGATCAAACAAGATTGAGAGGAATCAGGGCTGTGAAATCCGCTATTATGCTGCTTAAAACTGATGGTTCCGGTAAGGAAATAGATGAAACAATTGAAATAAAATTGCTTCAAAAATTAATAAAACAACGTAAAGATTCTTTAGAGATATTTGAAAAACAAAATAGAGAAGATTTGGCTGTAAAAGAGAGAGAAGAAATAAATGTGATAGAAAAATACCTTCCAGAACAAATGTCAACAGAAGAACTTGAAATCGCTTTGAAAGAAATTATTGATCAAGTAGGAGCGACATCAATGAAAGATATGGGTAAAATAATGGGAATGGCTTCTCAAAAATTTGCAGGCAAAGCTGATGGCAAAACTATTTCAGGAATGGTAAAGTTATTACTTTCATAAATAATTTTTAGAATGAATTTAGGTGATAATGGAGTAACAGAAAAAGTTTTTCTGATAAAAGAACAATTACAACCTTATATTAAAATTGTTAAGGATACCTCTCTTAAAATTAAAACAGAGGGAATAAGTAATTATCCTTTGTTTGTTGCACATCAAGACGAAGCAAATATAGGCTTGCCTATTGTGAAAAGAAAAGAAACAGGTGGCATCTGGTCAATCAATGCATCAACACTAGAACAATTTTATACAAATAAATTAATAACAAAAGAAAAGCTGGAAGATTTTAAAAACTTATACAATAATCATAAACACGATATTTGTTTTTTTGTAATAAGTGAATTGGGTGCTCAATATCTTTTTATTCCGGCTTAATATCGTTGTTGATTATTCTTTAATTACTTTAAACGTTTTTGTGTTTTTTGATTTCAAATCATTTATTTCAACTAAATATACACCTTGTTTCAAATCAGATAAATCAATTCTATTTGTTTTAAGACTAGCTGTTTTTATAAATTTTCCTTGTATTGAAAACACTTGATATTTTAAATAATTATTATTCCCCGAAAAACAAATAACATCTTTCGTTGGATTAGGGAAAATATCAGATTCCCAAATGATTTTTTCATTTATCGTATTAGTTGATAAATATTCGTATGCTCCTATATCGAAACCATTACCTTGTGGTCTTAGAGTACCTTCAAAATCTGTGGTAGGTGCATTATTTGATGTGCCACTATCAATACATGGACTTCCTGTCTTTAAATGAAAATCTCCATTAATTTCATCAGTAAATATTGGGTTTGAATCAATATTTCCTTGTCCACTTGGTAATGCAAATCCATTAGTGTAAAAATCACAATATTGGTAAGTAAAATTAGGTGTATTACTCCCTGTAGCAAAGTTTGTTACATTGTCAATTATAGTATTGACAAGTGTGTTGTTTTTATTGGGGCGTTCACAATTATAAAGGTAGTTGGCGTTATATATCACACAATTTACAATCGAAGTACTATCCGCAGGTGCACTATTGTAATAATAAGGGTTAAAGTCAATGGCCCATTCTGCATTTTTTATGATACAATTATTAAATTTATTATTTGTTCCACAAAAATCAGCATCTTCACCAGCCAATAAAAAACGTATACCTGCCTGACAATTTTCAGAGATACAAGAGTTGAATGTATTATGACTAGCCCCCTCACGTATCATAAAGGCAGAGACATCCGTTGAAACACCACCGATAGCTTTGCAATTTCTAAATTCATTATTTTGGACAGCTGCCCAACGTACACTAAAACACCCGGCAATCATGTTTTTAACAGTACAGTTTTCAAACAAATTGTTTTCTCCGCTCTCTTTTATTTCAAATCCATGCCCAACATCTTCCAGGTCGCCATCACGTTCGGCATAACAATTGGAAACGGTATTATTATTGCCTTTCAGGACAATGTAATAGTCCATTGAAGTATATGTACCATCTGGTATTTGTTGACTTTCGTTGCTGTAAACATTACAGTTTGAGATTTGATTATTATCTCCCCAAATATCCATTCCTGCTCCTGTCGTATTGACAATCAAAATATTTCGTATTGTATTATTGTTTCCTTCCTTAATACTAATAGCAGTAGAATAATCCCAACCTATGTCTTTTAAAAATATATTTTCCAAAATATGATTTGAGTTTATACTTGTTGTGTTCCAGATGCTAATTCCTCCAAGACAGTTGGCTAGTTGAATGTTTTTAATGGTAATTGAATATATATCCGATAAGTTAATACCTTCTCCGATAGTTCTATCTTTTGGATTGAAAAGAGGCATTAAATTGGGATTCACTTTATCGCCATAATTAAAACTAATACTATCAATATCTCCCGGTACGTTTTGATAACCTATAAAAGAAATACGAGCATCTTCAGGCGAATAATTTTTATCTATAAATATGTCTTCCTTACCATAATCGCCAGCTTTAATATAAACAGTATCCCCCGAGCTAACCGGACTTGAATCTGATACAGCATAACTTAAGGTTCTCCAAGTAGTAACTTGGGATAATCCATCATTACTGTCGTTTCCGTTTGTGGAAATATAATAAATAGTTTGAGCTTGTATTGCTGTTATTAATAAAGTTGTAATTATTGTTAATATGGTTTTACTAATAATTTTCATATTTCAATTTTTTTAGTTTTGGTTCATTTTTACTAATATGTAAATATCACAAAAATCAGAACAACAGACCCAATACAAGCAAAATATTTAATTATTATTTGAAAATAAAATGAATAATTGTTTATATATTTAGTGTCTTCAAAAGACCATAAAGCTGAAATGTAATCAAAAGTTTTTTGTTTTTTACCTTTAAAACTTATTTTGCGCAAATTCTAAATTATAATGATTAGTAAAATCAAAATCTATGCAAAAAATTATTAACACCATATTCTATATTTTGATCTTTTCATTTCAAATATCATCACAGGAGATATCAAAACAAAACTTGGTTATCGGAGATATTTTAAAGATAAACTCAAAAGAATTGAACGAAGAGAGGACTTTGAATATTTATCTTCCGGATGGGTATAATCCTGATTCAAGTACCTCTTACAATACAATTTATCTTTTGGATGGTACAATTGATGAGGATTTTTTACATATAGTTGGGTTGGTACAATTTTTTAGCTTGCAATTTCATCTTCCCCCCACAATTGTAGTAGGAATTGCCAATATTGACAGAAAAAGAGATTTCACATTTCATACTGATATCAAAGATTTAAAAAAACAATTTCCAACGACCGGAAAATCAGAATACTTTATTAATTTTTTGGAAAAAGAATTAATTCCGTTTATTGAAAAAAAATATAATGTTGATAAAAGGCGAATATTGATAGGCCAGTCATTAGGAGGACTTTTAGCTACTGAAGTGTTATTGAAAAAACCAACAATATTTACCGACTATTTGATAGTAAGCCCGAGTCTTTGGTGGGACAATGAGTCTATGTTGGATAATGCAAGTAAGCTTTTGGACAAAACTAATGATTTCTCTGCTCGCATTTATGTTTCAGTGGGTGAAGAAGAGCCAAAAATAATGAGAAAAGAAGCTAAAGCAATATTCAAAAAACTCTCTAAATCCTCAAAGAACAAGCTAAAACTTAAGTTTAATCTAATGGGAAATGAAGACCATGCTTCTATTTTGCACAATAGCATATATCAAGGGTTTAAATGGTTGTATAAAGTAAAGTAATAAATAATATGGTTTTTTTTAAGATTTATTGATTATTCCTTCATCAAGTTAGTTCTGAGTGAAGCTATAAAAACTATACTTTGTTACTTTAATTTCTTTTTTGTTTATATAGAATTTAAATTTAGTCATTAAATAGCCTAAGGTAAATTTAAAAGGTAAATTAATTGTTTTTGAATGTACTTTTTCCGATGTTTGCATCTTGTATTTTTTGAAATGGATTTTTGATTAAAATTTACCGTATAAAATTAGTACGGTATTAACTATAAAATTAATTATATTATGGGTAAAGACTATAAAAAATTAATTCTCGATGGTAATGAAGCGGTTGCTAGGGTTGCACACAAAACCAATGAGGTTTGTGCAATATATCCTATCACGCCTTCTTCGCCTATGGGAGAACATGCTGATGCATTTTCAGCTAAAGGAATGAAAAACATCTGGGGTGATATACCTAGAATTATCGAATTGCAAAGTGAGGGTGGTGCTTCGGGTACTGTTCACGGATCATTACAGGGAGGTGCTGTTACTACGACCTTTACCGCTTCTCAGGGGCTATTATTGATGATTCCCAATATGTTTAAAATCGCAGGTGAATTGTTGCCGGCAGTATTTCATATTGCATCAAGAACGGTAGCTACTCACGCATTATCTATATTTGGAGATCACTCTGACACAATGGCTACAAGAACTACAGGATGGGCAATGTTGTTTGGCGGTAGTGTTCAAGAGGCTCATGATATGGCCTTGATAGCTCAAGCTGCAACATATAAATCAAGAGTTCCTTTCTTAAATGTATTTGATGGATTTAGAACATCTCATGAGATTTCTAAGATAGATAGTATTGATGATGATACTATGAAACAAATGATTTCAAATAGAGAAATAACAGCATTTAAAAATAGGGGATTGAATCCTGATAAACCTCAAGTAGGAGGTACAGCTCAAAACCCTGATGTATTCTTCCAAGCGAGAGAAGCTTGTAATCCTTATTATGATAAGGTTGCCGGAGAGGTGAAAAAGGCAATGAAAAAATTTGCTGAACTTGAAGGTAGAGAATACCATTTATTTGACTATATAGGAGACCCAAATGCTGAGAGAATTATAATCTTGATGGGATCGGGTCAAGGTGCGGTAAAGGAAGCTGTCGCTTATATGAATGAAAAAGGTGAAAAAGTAGGAGTAGTATTAGTAAGATTGTACAGACCATTTTCAATATCAGATTTTATTGATGCGATTCCTGCTTCAGTGAAGAAAATAGCTGTTCTTGATAGAACAAAAGAGCCGGGAAGCATAGGTGAACCGTTATATATGGATGCAATCAATGCATTTGTTGAAGCCGGAAGAGAGATGCCGGTAATAGTCGGTGGTAGATATGGATTGTCTTCAAAGGAGTTTACACCGGGAATGGTGAAAGGTATATATGATGAATTGAAGAAAGACAAACCAAAGAATCATTTTACTATTGGTATCAATGATGATGTATCATTTACTTCATTGGAATATGACGACACATTATCATTAGACAAAAACACTATCAATTGTATGTTTTACGGATTGGGTTCTGACGGTACTGTAAGTGCCAATAAGAATTCAATTAAAATTATTGGAGAAACAACCGATAATTATGTACAAGGATATTTTGTTTATGACTCCAAAAAAGCCGGCGGTTTGACTGTTTCTCACTTGAGATTTGGTGCAGAACCAATAACTTCAACATATCAAATTACGCATGCAAGTTTTGTAGCTGTTCATCAGTTCAATTATTTGCAGAAGTATGATATAATGAGTAAAATCAAGAAAGGCGGTACTTTACTATTAAATTCTCCATACAGTAAAGATGAAGTTTGGGATAAATTGCCAAAAAGCGCACAAGAAGGTATTATAGAAAAAGAACTTAAATTCTACGTAATAGATGCGACAAAAGTTGCTCAAAGTATTGGATTAGGAAAAAGAATCAATACTATTCTTCAAACTTGTTTCTTCGCTATATCCGGAATTATTGAAAAAGATGAAGCAATTCAAAAAATTAAGGACTTTATCGTAAAATCATACTCACACAAAGGAGACAAGGTTGTTAACATGAACTTTAAAGCTGTGGATAGTGCGATAGAAAACTTATATGAAGTATCTTATCCAAAATCAATTACCAGTGATATACCAAATTTACCATCAATTTATGGTGAAGCTCCTGACTTTGTACAACAAGTACTAGGTGAGATTATCGCAGGAAAAGGAGATGCCCTACCTGTAAGCGCATTCCCTGATGATGGAATGTTTCCACTTGGAACTACAAGGTATGAAAAGAGAGATATCGCTGATATTGTTCCGGTATGGGATGCAGATTTGTGTACACAGTGTAACAAATGTGTTGCAATATGTCCCCATGGAGTAATCAGAGCAAAAGTTTATGATAAAGAATTGTTGGAAGATGCACCGGTAACAATGAAGAGTTGTCCTGCAAAAGGTCGTCCATTTGATAAGGAAAATGAAGTTTACACATTACAAGTTTCTGTATTAGACTGTACCGGATGTAGGCTTTGTGTTGAGGTTTGTCCTGCTGTTAGTAAGGAAAATCCAGACTATAAGGCAATCAATATGACAGATAAAATGGAAGTGGTTGAAGTAGAAAAAGTAAATTGGGATTTCTTTGATGCAAAACTTCCTTGGTATGATAGAACAAAAATATCTCCAACAAACATCAAAGGAGCGATGTTCTTTGAGCCTTTATTTGAATTTTCAGGAGCTTGTGCCGGATGTGGAGAAACACCATATATCAAATTGATAACTCAATTGTATGGTGATCACATGATAGTAGCCAATGCTACAGGTTGTTCATCAATCTATGGAGGTAATTTACCTACTACTCCTTATACAACTAATGCTAAAGGTCATGGACCTGCTTGGTCAAATTCACTATTTGAAGATAATGCAGAGTACGGTTTGGGTATGAGATTAGCAGCTAATAGAAAAGCAGAAAAAGCTTTATCATTATTAGACTCATTGAAAGACCAAATTGGTGCCGATTTATATGCAAAATTGACTGAAAATAAAGAAGAAACGGAGCAAGACAGGAAAGACTTAATGGATGCAATAGATGAATTGAATACTAAGCTTAAACAAATAGATTCAGAAACATCAAGAGACTTATTACACATTTCAGATTATTTAAAAAACAAATCTGTGTGGATATTTGGTGGTGACGGATGGGCATATGATATTGGATTTGGTGGATTAGACCACGTATTAGCATCAGGGGAAAATGTAAATATCTTAGTAATGGATACCGAAGTTTATTCCAATACAGGAGGTCAAATGTCAAAAGCTACTCCTATTGGAGCTGCTGCCAAATTTGCTTATTCAGGAAAGAAACTTTCTAAAAAAGACCTTGGTTTGATAGCGGTTTCTTACGGAGATGTTTATGTTGCACAAATCGCAATGGGAGCTAAGGATGCTCAAACACTTAAAGCGATAAGAGAAGCAGAAGCATTTGATGGCGTATCAATTATTATTGCTTACTCACACTGTATCGAACATGGGTACGATATGGGAGATGCAGCAACGCATCAAAAAGTAGCAATAGAAACCGGATATTGGCCATTATACAGATTTAATCCTCGCAATGCACAGGGCAAGAGATTTAAACTTGATAGCAAGCCTCCTTCAAGACCACTTGAAGACTTCATGTACTTGGAAGGCAGGTTTAACAGAGTTGCTAAGCAAGATCCTGAAAG
>JALSPK010000174.1 GCA_026986005.1 Saprospiraceae bacterium | reverse complement strand
CCGGTTATAAGTATTGTATTGACTAAATCATCAAAAAAAAGGAGAAGTACGGAGCGAGTATTATATCATACTGTCGGGACAGATTTTATTATAAATAGTGTCTGTCCATATAGTGTCTGTCTATAAAGTGCTTGATTTTGGAAAAATAAAGATTTTTGATGAGATTTTTGTCTTTCTGAGAATTAGTGATGCCTTAGCATCAGTAATTTGAAAAAAGTAATTAACTATACAGATAGAGTGCTTTTGAGATGAAAAATGTCTATTTTTGTATTAATACCAAACCGCCATCAAGAAACTGATTATAAAAAGTTTATTTTTCACTTTTTCTGCTTCAAAAAATATTTCCATAGCAAAGGCTATGCAAAGATTTTTTTTATTGAAGTAAGTAAAAAATAATTCTTTTTCTATTTCACCCTCTTGATAGAGATTTGGTATAAAAGAATCATATATTTTGAAGGAATAGCGGCGCTATTTCAAAAAATATTGGTAAATTTTAATGCGAAAAGAGCGTTTTTCAGCCAAAATGATTCTACCTGTATAGTTACATTATATCGCAAAAAGATTATTTTTAAATTTTTGCCGACTTTATAGACAGACACGATATAGTCGTTAAAATTTAAAAAAACATACTTCTAATGACTTTTTTTCAAATATTTTATTCAAAACCATAACTTTTTTTATACTTTTAATAAAAAAATATATTTATAATCCGAACAATTAATATAATTAAACAAAAGCAATAAAAGCTTTCATTACTGTATTTCATGTACTTACACACACCTAATTTCATATTATATTTTTTTATATGTGACATTTAAGTTTTTTTGTATTTGTTCGCTTCAATATTCCGTTGTAATATTGTATTATAGAAAAATAAGAAAGGCTGATTTAAAGAAATCGGTAGTTATTTTTTAGATATGTTCATGGGATTATAATTTGTTAATAATAAGTTGTATGATCTAGATTGTACAACTTATTATTGGCGAATTCTTAAACAACATATCGACACAAAATTGAATATATAGATTGGGTTATAATATATATAAATTCGTTATTTTTGGTTTATTAAATTCGTTTGTTCATGAGGTTAAAAGAAAGATGTCTTAAAGGAGTTTAAGACATCTTTTTTATTTTACACCAAAAAGACCTTATCATCTTCAATCAAAATCTCCTTAGGTTTCTTTCTCAAATTATAATCCATTGCCATTGAAAAGCCGTAAGCACCGGCAGATTTAATCAATAATGTATCGCCTACCCTAACCTCATTTAATTCTCTATCTCTTGCAAAAGTATCTTCCTCACATAATTGCCCTACAATATCATATTTCAAGAGATCTCCTTTCGGATTACTAATATTTACTATTTCGTGATATGCATCATAATACATCGGTCTTATCAGATGATTAAATCCGGAATTAACACCAACAAAAAGTTTATTGTACCCTTTCTTCACAATATTGACTTTTGTAATCAAATAACCTGCATTTCCAATCAAATATTTACCCGGTTCCACTTTAATTTCAACATGCTTTCCAAATTCATTCAATTTACACCTTATATAATGGGCATACTCATCAAGATCAATATCCAAATCTCCTTCCTTATATTTTATTTTCAACCCACTACCAATATCTAAATATTTAATTTCATCAAATAATTTTGCGTACTCAAATAAACTGTCAACAGACCTTTTAAGGCCTTCAACATCATGAATATTTGAGCCAGTATGAATATGGAGTCCAATTACATCAAAACCATATTTATCTTTGTACTCTAATACTTTATTTAAATAATTAACCGGTATTCCAAATTTCGAACCTAAATGTCCGGTAGCGATCTTCTGATTGCCTTCAATACTAATCGCCGGATTCAACCTTAGCCCGATTTTTTTACCTTTCAAATGCTCTTCCAACATTGGAAAATACTCAAGTGCACCAATATGTACATGCACACCTAATTCCAAACCATAAACAATCTCATTGACGGAAGTACAACTTGGAGTAAACACAATATCACTCGGATCAAAACCAATATTCAAAGCCCTATCTATTTCGTATGGAGAAACAGCATCTATACCACATCCTAAATCTTTTAATACATACAACAGGGCAACATTTTCATTTGCTTTCATCGCATAATGAATCTTGTGTACAATATTTTTAAACGAGCTAACTATCCTAAGGTAATTATCCCTAACACAATTAGCATCATACACATACAAAGGACTTCCATACTCTTGGACTATATCATCAATTAAAACCTTATCTATTTGGCACATCATATTATATTTGGCTCGCAAATTACAAATTTCTATTAATATTCCAAGATCTTATCAAAAAAAAGACATATTTCATTTCTTAGCAATCACAATTGACACCCATTATTTAATTCTCTGTCAATAAAGTCAAGGATCAGAACTAAAATATTCAAGATATAGGCTTGTGAAATATTTGAAATAAAAGAGTTGACTTTTGTCAATGACTGTTTCGTACACGCGCATAACGAAGAGCCGGATGCCACAAATACGTGGATACCATTAAAACAAATTAAATTTAATGAACAAATAGTATATTATGGACAGATACTATCGATACAAGGGCTATTTATACTGAATAATTATTACTAAACAACAAAATATTTGCTATAGATCTGTCCGAAGGCTTAAACAATACTTTAGGAAAGCTTTTGTATGCGGTCAATAACCTCCTAAACGCTTTTCTAATCTTCGAATCATTTTCAATAGCGTATTCCATTTCAAATCTCTCCGGTATGCTGCACTCGCCATAAATAAATTTTATCAATGAATAATCAGTGTAAGTTTGCTCCATAAATACGAATTGAAGTTAACAATAAATTTATCAATATAATAACACCAATTCTATATAGTTTATTGTCCTCTCCAATAATAATATTACTACCAAAATATTTTAATTCAACATATTATGAATTTAGTTAATGTTTAATGAACTAGAAAGAAAAGTATATCTAAATATGCATATTTATTAGCATTTAAACCACAAAAAACAATATATTGCAAAAATTAACATAAATATTTTTTTTATATAAAAATTGTTTCTAAATTTGCATCTGTAAATAAAATGGGAAGCTTATCAAAAAGAACTTTTACGCTAGAGGAAAATTACTACTTACGGGGGAGTATGCTGTGCTTCACGGGGCAAAAGCTATTGCTTTTCCATTAAACAGAGGTCAAAAGATGCTTGTTCGTAATGCAAGAGGTTCTGATTTGGTATGGGAAGCTCTTGACGAAAATGGAGATGTTTGGTTTGATGCACAGATATCGCTTTATGATTTTTCTGCTGTCAAGACTTCTGACCAGAAGATTGCTGACAAGCTTCAGAAAATCTTAAAATCAGCAGTTAGGTTAAACTCAGAATTTCTTTCAACGTGGAGTGGATTCAAAGTCGAGACTCAACTTGAATTTCCTCTAAATTGGGGACTTGGCTCCAGTTCTACCCTTTTGTCCCTCATTGGAGAATGGGCGTATATAAATCCATTTTTCTTGCACTTTGAAGTTTCCAATGGTTCAGGTTATGATATAGCGTGTGCCAATGCAAATGGACCAATAATGTATCAAGTAGAAAATGACGAGATACAATATTCAGAATTCAATTTTTTACCTAAATTTACTAAGCATTTGTATTTTGTATACTTAAATGTAAAACAAAACACGGAGACGGAAATCAAGAATAATGCGGATAAATTCAAGAACAATACAAAAGCAATAAACAGAATATCCGCAATAAGCAGAGCGATTTCAACTAACAAGTCTTTTACCAAATTCACAGAACTGTTACAAGAGCATGAGCAAATTGTTTCCAAAGTAATCGGTAAAAAAACAATACAAGAAGAAAGGTTCAATGATTTTAATGGAATAATTAAATCATTGGGTGCTTGGGGAGGTGATTTTGTGCTTGTTGCTTCAAATGAAGGTGAGGACTATGTTAAAAAGTACTTCAATAAAAATGGTTATCATACAATTGAGAAATTTGAAGACTTTGTCTTATCTTGACTAATTTAATACAAATACTATAATGAACCGAAAAGGAATAATTACTATTTATAATTATTTGCTTATTATCATAGCTATTTCTTTCTCATCCTGCAGCTCCTCCTTATTTTTCTTTTCTAAAAAGCACAAACTAATAAATAAATTTTCACATTCACAGGTACTACAAAAAGAATTTACCGGGTTTGTGTTATTTGATATCGCTAATAACAAAAACATCATAAAGATAAACGGCGATAAGTATTTTACTCCTGCTTCAAATACAAAGATATTGACATTCTATACATCCTTAAAAGTATTAAATGACTCAATGCCGATAGTGCAATACTTAATTAAGGGTGACTCTTTGATTTTTTGGGGCACAGGCAATCCTCTTTGTTTAAACCCTGATTTCAATAAAAGTATAAATAACCTGAAATTTCTAAAAAACAATGACAAAAAATTATTTTATTGTACTGACAATTTTCAAGATAATCGATTCGGTAGTGGATGGGCTTGGGATGACTATATATATTCATATCAGTATGAAAAAAGTCCATTTCCAATATATGGAAACAGGCTTTCCATCAATTTCAAGGAAGATTCCTTTATAGCTGTACCAAATATATTCAACATCAATAACAAACAGGATTCCAACTATTATTTCAGAGATGAATTTAAAAATGATTTTCAATTTGGCAAGTTTTCAAAAGGCTATTCCCTTCAAATCCCTTTCATAACAGATTCGCTCTCTATTGTCAAATTACTATCTATTGCAACCAATAAGCAAATAAATAAATGTCCGGATCTCACACTAAATGATAAATATAAAGCAAAAACTTTAAAGATAAAAACACCTGATACCCTTTACTTAAGGTTGTTGCACAATAGTGACAATTTTATTGCAGAACAACTTATGCAAATGTGTTCATTTACTCTTTTTGATACAATAAATACACAAAGAGCCATAAAGTACTCCAAAGAATTCATTTTACCCAAACTTGATGGAAGATGCAGGTGGGTAGATGGCTCAGGGCTTTCGAGATACAATCTCTTTTCACCAAATGACATGATTTATGCCTTAAAAATGATTTATGATACATTAAATTGGGAGCAAATCACAACATTCTTCCCTACTGCCGGCAAATCAGGCACTTTAAAAAACAGTTATACAAATATAAAAATACCTTTTATCTATGCCAAATCAGGAAGCTTAAGCAACAATTATAATTTAAGTGGTTATATACTAACTAAAAAAGGTAACAAATATATTTTTAGCTTTATGAACAACCATTTCTTAACAAACAGTAAAAGCATAAAACAAGAGATGGAAAATATTTTTAAATATATTTATATGAATTACTAGCTCTTCACATAACATTCACTACAGACTGATTGTCAATTTATTTTTTCTTCTTTATTACCCCAATAACTTTTCGTTTCTTTTTTTTATATATCTCCAGTCTCTTTTTCCTAAATTCATCAGCCAGAACTTGAGAATCAAGATCCTTATTATTCAGATAACGATGAAACACAATAATCATAAAGTCAGCCATATCATCAGGATGGCCTAACCCTAAATCTCTTAGGACCTTTTCAAATCTTGACCCCCCGTAAAAATTCCAATTTACAATCATCCAACGACCTATCCCAAAATGGAGCTTTTTGGCAACAATTTTTTCATCTGCATTTATAAATTTTGTTAATGATTTATCACTTGATAGTTTTTTCAATTGAACAATAGCATCGTCAATATCTTTAGGAATATAAACGCCATTAATGCGAGATTTTCTCCTATTTCTCTTCATTTCATTTTTGATTTCCTCTTTGGTACTAGCAGGAGACTTATCGCCGTCAGCATTCTGTGTATATCCAATACTAGAATTTAATGCAAATAAAACAAGAAGTGCAAATATTTTTTTCATTTCATTTAATTGTATTCTATCAACGAGTAAAATATAGCTTTATTATCACAACCATTATTATTACAAATTCATTTGCAAGGAAAATAAAAAACTACTTACGGCTACTCCATTTTCTTTTCAAATACGGAAGGAAAAACGAAAAAACTGCCAGCATAAGGATAATCATGCTACCCGGTCTTGTCACAAAGTCAAGCAGCCCCCCTTTTACCAATGACAACCTTAAGTTTTCTTCTATCATTTTACCTAATATAAGCCCTAAAATAACAGGAGCCGTAGGAAAACCTCCCCTCTTCAAAAGCCAGCCAAACAAACCAAATGCAATACATGTACCAACATCAAAAAGTGAATTTTGAATAAAATAACTGCCGATAAATGACAATGCAATTATCAAGGGATATAATAATTTTTTTGGAGCAGCAATTATTTTCACCCATAATTTATTTCCCAACAAACCAACAATAAACATGATAATATTTGCGAAAAACAAACTGATAAAAAGCCCATATACAATACCGGGCTCTTTTTCAAATAGCTCCGGACCGGGGTTCAGCTTGTGTATCATCAAAGCCCCAATTAATACAGCTGTTGAAGCGCTTCCGGGTATACCTAAAGTTAATAATGGAACTAATGCACCACCTACCGAACCATTATTGGCAGCTTCGGGAGCAGCGACACCCTCGAGAGATCCCTTTCCAAATTCCTCAGGCTTTTTACTACTATTTTTAGCAGTATTATATGCTATAAAAGTTGCAATTGCTCCTCCTGCTCCAGGTATGACACCAATCATAGTACCCAAAACAGAGGACTTTAGCATTAAATATTTCAATTTCCACAATTTAGAGTTTGCTAATTTATGCTCTGTTAATACTGCCTTTTTTGCTTTTTTATCCTTTTTAAGAATTTCAAAATTCTCTATACTAAACAAAATCTCACCTAGAGCAAATAAGCCTATCAATGCAGGGATAAACTCAAGTCCATCCGATAACTCTGAAATCCCCATATCAAATCTAGAAAATGGTAATTGCGTATCAAAACCAATTGTCACTAACAATAATCCAATTATGGACGAGATAAACCCTTTTGCCGGATTATCACCAGCCAATGATGATATTATCGTCATCCCAAATACTCCCAATGCAAAATACTCATAAGACTCAAAAGACAATGCCAATTTTGCTAAAGGAATGGAAAATAAAATTAAAATTATTGTCCCGACAAGCCCACCTACCGTCGAAGCCGTCAATGAAGTTTTCAATGCGTATAAAGGTTTACCTTGTTTTGTCAATTCATACCCATCAAATGTAGTAGCTACCGCACCAGGTGTACCGGGCGTATTGATAGCTATCGCTGTAATTGAGCCACCATAATTGGAAGACAGGTATACAGAAGTCAACAAGACAAGTGCACTCATAGGATCCATACCAAAAGTAACGGGAAGCATCAAAGCTACTCCTATAGATGGTGATAGCCCTGGCAAAACTCCTACCAATATCCCGACAATAACACCAATAACTATCATAAGTAAAGGAGTAAAATGCATTACTTCAACAAAACCTAATCCCAAATTATGTAAAATATCCATCATTTTAAATTAAAAGACTTCCTAATGGCAAATCAATTTTTAAAAGCAATTCAAAAACCAAATAAGAGAATATGACAAAACCAAAGGCATTAATCACCATAATTTGCCATTTCCTATATTTCAATATATACATCGCAATCAATAAAAAAGCCGGTGTTGAAAGAAAATATCCCAATAGTGGAATTGTAACAAAATAAATCAATAATACAAGCACGATTTTACTTACTAGATTAATATTCCCCGGTTTGAAAGGCTTGTTTTTATCATTTATCTCATTGTAAATATTCCAGATACCAAATACCAATAATGCGACCGTCCAAACCCTCGGAATCAAAGCAGGGTTGGTAATATTCAGCCCTGGAGGGATATCAAATAACATAGTCTGATAATAAAAAAACAGAGCTACCCAAATAAAGAATCCGGCAAACAAATTATTAAAATTTAGTTTTCGTATTTCAAACTTAAAAAATAACAAAAAGACAAAAACTATTGCTATGGCAAGTAATATTGCTACTCCCCATAAAGGTAAAATCCCGTTTTTAACATATGAATTTAACAATCCTGCTGATTTCAATAATTCTTTTGTCTCCTTTGATTCAAGTCTAACTTCTCTAGAAAATGCCACGGGAGAAAGATAATCAGGAAAAGAAAATACATTTTCACAATAGTCCCTCCATTCTTTATCTTGGGAGACTTTCTTCAGAACCCGGGACATGTATTTTATCGCAATTTCAGGTGTACCTTCTTTAAAAGCATATCCACGCCACATTGATTCGACCAAATCAATTCCATTTTCCTTGAAAGTTTCAACTCCGGGCAAGCCCTTATGTCTTACTTTAGCAGCCAATGCAATAATCTTCAAATCTTTTTTACCTGAAATATCCGCCGGATTACCTACATAAACCGGTGCTTCGTCTCTCATCAAGGCAAGTATTGATTGAGGTCCACTTTTATAATCTACCCATTCTGCATTAATTCCTAACTTTTGCCAAGCTTTGATAGCCATCAGATGATCACGACTTCCAGTCCCAGGCCCAATCCAAACTTGTTTATTTTTTTTTGCATCATCGACAATGTCCGACAAAGATTGAAAACCTCGTTTTTTATTGGAAATAATAGCTTCAGGATCTGAAATCATTTTTGCTAAAAAAGTAAAATCAGTTATTGAAACATCACTTTTATTTACGATAAGAGTGCTAAGGAAGGATCTTGTCACTCCTAATAAGATATAGCCATCAGCTTTTCTATCAATCACATGTTGCATCGCAACAATACCTTGAGTCCCCGGTCTATTTTCAACAACAAAAGGCTCTTTACTGTATTTTTTAGCTATTTCTGCAACCTTTCTAGACATTAAATCAATAGCTGAACCGGGTTTTGAATGCACTACAATTGTTATAGGCTTATTGGGGTAAGCATCGTTATTGCTATTGCTGAAATACAAAAACACCATCAACCCCAGATAAGCAATAACAAAAAAGAATGCAACAATTTTAGATATCTTCATTTTTCCCCATTCAAGACAATCAATTTACTAAACTTATCCACCTATAACTTTACGCAACTCTTCTATTTGACTTTCCCACAATTCTATTTGATCATCTACTTCATCAGAATCACTAAAATCTGTTATTTTTAATATAGTTTCATTTGTTATAGGAGATTTGAACATCTCAAATTCAAAATACTCATCATCATTTTCGGACTCATCCCACTTAAATCTAAGGAAATGGTCTTCCTCATACTCTATTAAGGTAGCGCTTTCTTTCACCCCTTCCCAATAAAAATCATACTTATCCCTGTTAACAGTTGCGGTATCACAAAACCACCTTACCAATCCCTCTGAAGATCCTAAAAAATTGTACAACATAGCCGGTGAAGCTTTAAAGATAAACTCTAACTCAAATAATTCTCTATCCATTTTTTTCTGTTCTGTAACCGCAATTAAAACTAAATATTTGAATAATGCAAGTTTTTAACAATATAATTTTTAAAATATTATACATTGAGTAAAGTAATTCAAAATTATTAGCTTTTATTTGATTACAATCATCTTTTTTGCAGCAATAACATTATCTACTTTTAGTGAATAAAAATATATCCCGGATGGTAATTTCAGCTTTTTATTATCAATAACAATAATATGTTTTCCATACTCATATTTACTTTTATTCATATAATTTGATACTAAATTACCATTAGAATCATAGATATTTAAACTAACAATTGAAGTTTTTCTCAATTTAAATGAAACCGCTGTCTCTTCCGTATAAGGATTGGGCGAATTCTTTAAATCACTAAATAAATCGGCCGAAAAATCATGTTTTTTTACTGCTGTTGTCATTAGGCTGTCTATATCTATTATTGCAGTCCAAACAGACATATTAAAATTATCCAACCTAGTCCATATAGGTCTCACTATATTATTATCAGCTGTAATATTAGTATAATCACCAAAGAAAACACTTCTATTTGGTGAGAAAGCTGACTCACTTATCTTAAAGTTAATAAAAGTTTCCCCACCATCTTTGGACATTGCCATATATACATCAGTCTTTGTATCTGCATAATTACGCCTATCATAAAAAACAAAGTACAGATATCCTGTAGTCTGATCAATACTCATCCATGTGAAAAATTGATGCCTGCCGGGCAAATCATCATTTACTCTTATTGGTTCAGACCAAGACTCACCACCATCTGAAGATTTTGTAATCCAAATATCAGTATCGTCTTCACCATTGCGCTGATCTGACCAATTTATATAGATATTCCCCTTATTTTCCCTATTACTCAAATCACACGAAATAATAGGTAACCCATTACATCTGTTTATTCCGGGTACATTAAAATCCCAGCCTCCGGGGATTGCAGTTACAAACTTGTCTTCTTTCAACCACGTCTCCCCTTCATCAACTGATTTATCAAACATTAACCCAAAAGGACCTGCCCACGAAACATAAACTTCCCCGTTTGGACCTACGGCAGGAACAGCACCTTCTACAGTATTGTCGCTATCTACACAATCACCTGCTACTTTATTAATTCTCAATGGAGATGACCATGTCAATCCTTCGTCATAAGACTTTGAAAACAGGATATTGGAACTATCTTTAGTTGATGTGCTACCATATTTATCAAACTGAGTCCATGTAACATAAATTATATTTTTCTTTGGATCAACCACAGGCCATTGTTTATCCTGATTTTTTTTCTCGTCAAATACCATATAAGTATCTTGAGTCCAATCTTTACCACCGTTTTCGCTACGTTGACAGACTATTTTGTCTATCCAATGATGGTCATTTGACAAATGCATGAAATAAAAATACCCATTAGTGTCCACAGTAATAGAAGGGTCTCCCCATACACCGTAAATGGATTCTAACTTATCAACATTCCATGTCTTACCTGTATCTGATGAATAAAACACTTTATCTATATTACATCCCGCAACCAATTGTGCCGGATTTTTTGGGTTTATACATATAGAAGGTTCACTAGGCTGTCCCTTTTTAGAAATCAATATATTTTTATGTTGAGCCGTAGTTGATATTATACCTATTAAAAGAAAAATGATTATTCCAAAACTTTTAACTTTATCCATATTTGTCAATTCTTTATACAAATAGTTTGCTCCTAATAGATAAAACGTCCCTCCTGCTTCATGTGTTTATCCATTATTTCCAATTCATGTGCACCTGAAAGCACAATATCAGTCATTAAATCAAAATTCAAATCCTGATTCCTTCCTTCATAATTAACATGATTAAGTATGACTTTCATAGCTTCTCTTCTAGCCACATGTTTATCATTGGATCGTATTATTGTCCATGGTGCTTGGCGTGAATGAGAAGCCTCCAACATTTTATACTTCATAACAGTAAATTCATCCCATTTATCTTGTGCTTGCAAATCAACTTCACTCAATTTCCATTGCCTCAATGGATCATTCTTCCTTCTATCAAACCGTCTTGCCTGTTCATCTTTTGTAACACTAAAATAAAGTTTTATCAATATAATGCCTGAACGAACCAAGTCTTTTTCAAAACCTTTCACTCCTTTGATAAAGTTAGAATATTCTTTGTCGGTACAGAAACCAAATACAGGCTCAACCATAGACCTATTATACCAGCTCCTATCGAACAATACAACTTCGCCGGCATGAGGAAAATGTTTAACGTATCTCTGGAAGTACCATTGAGATTTTTGTTCCTCCGTAGGTTTACCAAGTGCTACTATTCGATAATGCTTTTCATTCATATATCTAGTAGTCCTACGGATAGTACCCCCTTTACCTGATGCATCGCGTCCTTCAAACAGAATCATCATCTTTTTATCTGTAAGTTCAAGATGATTTTGTAACTTAATCAATTCTGCTTGATAGACCTTTAATTCATCAATCTCTTTAAGCTTTTTAATAGCTTTTTGTGTATACTTTTCTTTTTTTGCTCTTTTTCTCTTTAGTATCTGAAATTCTTCAATCAAATCATCCGTTTTGACTTTATCGCCATTGACAATTAAAAAATCAGGATTAGTGTTATCGTTTTTTCCCAATGACAAACTTGTGTCTGCAACGACCTTTTTACTACTTTCAGCCTTGGTTTGAGGAGTAACTTTCTGTTTTTTTTCCATAACAATCAGTTTTTAATTCGTGTAGGAATATGATAAATCTTTACATCGCACAAAATAAATAAAAAACATAAATTACCATAAATATTCAGTATAAAATCATTAAAATAGACATAAAAAGGCTAAAACTTTTTCCCATGCCACCTATTTGAGTAAAGATACCTAAGGCTCAGTCCCCCTACCAATATCCAATAGACTATCTCAGCTGTCCATGCAAGCTCTAAACTTCCTCCACCATATTTCAGTACCAAATAAATATACAATAGGTAGAAAACGGAAACAAAAGCTTGTATTTTCATCCCGTGTTTTGAAGCTCCCGTTCCTGACAAGCCATTAAAATATATCATTCCCAATGAGGCCAATATTAAAATCACAAATAACACATATAAAACACTCTTAGACTCAACAATCAAGGACATATCATCTCCTCCAAAAAGAGGGTAAAGCGTGATTGTGGGAAATAAAATAACGGGTAGTGTCATCACCATGGTAGTCAACAAATTCAAATTTGCTGTCTTGTATATAATAGGCATGACCCCCATCCTTTTTCTCATCCCTATCATTTGACTGACAAAAGTATTTATCGCTGAAGAAAACCCCCAAGAAGAGATCGTCAAGATAAATGATACATTTCTGATTAGATTGGATATAGCCAAAGCTTTCTCTCCTAGATATATCTCTATCATAGAAAAGAAAATAAAATAACTTCCTAAGCTAATAATAGCTTGAACCACTATTGGTGAGGATAAATCCAATATACTCTTAAGAGCTTGCATATTGGGCTTTGGTAATTTATCCAATCCCCATTTTTTATAACTACCTCCAATGAGCATATATATAATAAAAACAGAAAAACCGATAAATTCCGCTATCACACTTGCCAAAGCCGCACCTTCAATACCCATCTCCGGAAACCCCCATTCTCCAAATATCAAAACATAGTTTAATATCAAATTTGAAACAAGTAATATAATGGAGTCAACTATAATAAATGTTGTTCGCGATACTCCTGTATATAAAGCCACAATTGAGATACCACCGTAACTTAAAAACACGCCGAATGCTCGCATTTTAATGTAAAGTAAGCTTTGTTCATACACTCTGGGGGATTTTATAAAAAACTTCAGAAACCAATCCGAACCATAACGCATCAAAAGAAACATCACAAATGCTAATGACAATTCAAATAATAGTAATGTATAAAAACTTTCGCTAATCTTATCGGTATTACCATCACCTACCCTCCGAGCTATTATAATCTGACCACCCTTGGAAAACCCATAGCCAATAGATGCAATAATCAA
This sequence comes from Saprospiraceae bacterium, assembly GCA_026986005.1. GTDB lineage: Bacteria > Bacteroidota > Bacteroidia > Chitinophagales > Saprospiraceae > JADJGA01. Next base: position 67,288 of record JALSPK010000174.1, on the reverse strand, counting down.
ATAAAACACACTTACCAACGCTATACTTGCAAATGCCAACTCGCTATAGTGAAACAAAAACACACTATCACTTAAACCAATAATCTGCTGAGCAGCACTACCCAACATAATAGGGAATGCAACTGCAAAAATATTTTTATAGTTAGTAGATAATGACATCCAAGCTAAATAATTATTTAAGAACAAATGAAATAAAGATTATTTGACATCTCCATGCAAACAGCACAAATTTAAAATCGATCCTCTTAGTGGCATTTTATTTTTTTTGCAAGTAATTGATACAAAAGCATCAAATTATTGCAAGAGGGTAAAATTACCAACAAAAAGTATCATAATTATAAAAATTGCCTGTTTTCGTTCAGACACCAACTACAAACATAATCAATGCTCTCGATTTTATATAATAATTCATGCTATTTATTCAAAAACTCATCCTATTTTAATAACTATGACTTTACTTTGTTTATCTTTGCGCACATTTTGTACAAATATTTACAAAAAATACTCGGTGAACCGGAAACGAACAATGAATGTAACCCTAATAATCACTACTTACAAACGCCCCAATGCATTAAAACTAGTTTTGAATAGTGCATTAAAACAATCTGTGATGCCCGATGAGATAATCATTGGTGATGATGGTTCAGGAAAGGATACCGCTGAGTTAATCAATAATTACAAATCCAAATTCGAAATACCATTGAAACATATTTGGCAAGAAGATAAGGGATTTAGAGTAGGAAAAATACGAAATAAAGCTATTAAAGAAGCGAGCTTTGAGTATATAATCCATATTGACGGTGATATTGTTATGCATTCTGAATTCATAAAATCACATCTTAAGTTTGCAAAAAGAGGTTTATTCTTGCAAGGACATAGAGTAATGCTCAATGAAAAACTAACTGATAAGGCAATATCAAAAAACATCTTAACATTTTCATTTTTTGATATAAATCTAAGGAACAGAAAAAACACAATTCACAATTTTGCTTTAGCCAAATTGTTTTCCCGATCATCTAAAAAAATAAAAGGTTTAAAAGGAGCTGTTTTTTCTTTTTGGAAAGATGATGCCATGGCAATAAATGGTTTTGATGAGACTTATATAGGATGGGGAAAAGAAGATTCTGATTTTTCAATACGTTTAATAAATAAAGGATTGAAAAGAAAAGACCTAAGATTTTGCTCCGTAGCATTTCATTTAGACCATGCATGTAGCAACAAAGATCTAAAAAGCGACAATTACAAGAGAAACCTGACTCTTTTGAAAAAAACAATTAGCCATAAAACAATTCGTTGTGAAAATGGAATAGAAAAAAATTAAATCTCCTTTTTATAACATATCAATATCGCTAAAAGTGTCAAAAATGCTGTCTTCCCAATCATCAATTCAATTGTTGTTTCTCCCACAAATGTCAATAATGTCAAAACATAAACAGGGATTAAAAGCTCGTGCCTATTTTTGGTATAGAAAACAGGAAACAACAACAATAAATAGTATAACACAAACCCTAAAATACCCATAGAGGATAAGGTAAATACAAATTGGTTTACAGGTTGAAATCTCATCTCCTTTGGCAAATCCTTATAATTTAATTCATACTTTTTATTCATTTCTTTCTCTATATCACCAATACCCGATCCTAGTAAAGGAGAGTCTTTGAGTATTTTGAATCCATTTATTATTGATGTTATTCTAATCCTATCAGAAGTGTGATATTTTGCTGTTCCATTCAAGGTTGTCTCTATGTCCCATTTTACATACTTTATTTTATTTTTTACTGATGGCAAAAACAGATAGGACATAACCATAATACCCAGGATTATACCTAATACAGCTATTGCCAACTTGTACTTTTTGTATACAATTGCATTATAAAATGCAAGAAACACAGTACTGAGGTACAAGGACAATATACCAGTCCTGACAGCCATTACATGTATAAAAACCATTAAAAACAATGCCATTGTACCAAAAGCATACCTCTTTAATTTAATCTTGCTTTTCATAAAAAGATATGCAGAAAACAAAATAGACAAAGCGACGAAATAGCTATATCTTACATGAATTATTGGAGTATGAATAGTTTGGCCTTTCAGGTAACTACTATTCACCTCGTCGTAGTTGAAAAAGTAACTAAAAAGCAATAACACACTAATAATGAAATTGATACTGACAAAAATCTCTAAGACGATATTAACAAATTTTCTATCATACGGACCATTTAAAAATATTGCAAATGGTATTACAAAAAATATTAAATTAGTGTTTACTCTTCCCAGCCACATCGACGTATCACTACTGTTAATCCCCGAAAGTAAGTAAACAAATAATATCAAAGACAAACTCAAAATTGCGGGACTTTTAAAAAACAACTTTACTCTATCACGAGATTTTTTTTGATAAAGCCCCATCAACAAAACTAAATAAGGGACAAAAGACAATACGGTTTTAGAATAGTACAACCCTAAAAAACTAATCCCTAAAACGCAAAGTAACAAAATTGTTTTTTTATCCAACTTCTTATCTTTATTAAAACACAAATATAATCAAATTAGACCGTTTTTATTCTTATAAACAATCATTATTTGTATACTTATAGTTTATTATCATTTGAGGCTGGTCTTGTCATGTACACCCCAATTAATATTGCTACCAAACTTATCATGTGATACCAATTATATTGCTCCCCATCCAACACGCCCCAAGATACCGCAACAAAGGGAACAGTATAACTAACTGAAGATGCAAAAATCGTATTTGATTTTTGAACAAGTTTAAAGAAAAGAACTGTAGCAAATACTGTGCTTAACAGAGACAAAACAGTAACAGCTCCAAGAGATAATAACGCATTTGAATCTGTCTTCATTATATCTACAAAATCCCCGCTACCCAAGATTAAAATGGTAACCGGACCAAAAACAAAAAACGAAACCGCCGTCAATATCAAAGGATTGTGATTATTAAAAAACTTTTTCACCATATTTGCATTAAAAGCGTATAAAACTGTTGCCAATATAATCAAAGATGAATAAAACACTCCTCCTTTGAATGAACTATTGGTCAAATAAATCATAACCGCAGCACCGATTAGGCCTATAACAACTCCCAACGATTTCTTGCCATCTATTCTTTTTTTAAAAAAAAGCAATGCGACTAATAGGGTGAAAATAGGGGTCAATGTATTCAAAGCACCTGCAAGCCCACTATTAATCTTCGTTTGTGCCATAGCAAAAAGAAAAGGAGGTATACCTCCTCCGGCCAATCCTATTATTAAAAACAAATACCATTTGGACCAATCAATCTTTTTCCTATTTACAAGCACAACAGGCAAAAAAGCTATTGTAGCGATTAAAATCCTAAGACTTGCAACTTGAGTGCTGTCAAATGCAATTAATGATTTTTTTATCAAAATAAATGATGTACCCCAAATAAGGCTCAGCACCAAAAACGCAAACCAATCATTCCATTTCAATATCCTATTATTACTATTCAATTAGCTTCTTCTTTTAGGTTTAAATCCTGATTTAGACATTATCTTTTGCGCATTTTTATCTTTTAAAAGATCCTCTATCGTTTTCTCTCTGTATCTGTTCATATAAGAACTTACTATTCTGTATCCAATATACACCCCAGTCATACCCGGTGATTTTCTAGGCATACCCAAAGCTTGAGAATTAGGCCCGGGACTTATTAACCTTTTAATTTCATAATCACTAGTAGTATAAAACAAGTTTTTCTTTATCATATATGACCATAGTTCTTGCTCATTATTTTTCAACCATTCAAGCTGCTCTTTTGAATAATCTAATAGAATAGTGTCTTGTATATCCGGCATTAATTGCTTTATAAAAAATATTTTTTTACCTTTATTTATCATCTTGTCAATAGCGCGTTCATTATCATCACTTCCTATCACATCCTCTAACCACAATTCCAAAACCTTTTTCACCAAATAATCCTTATTGTAAGTTCTTACAAAATAATCTGAAAAAGTCCCTTGCCCTCTTTCCAACCTACTATAATCAAACCTATCACCTAAAAACATATCCAAACTAAAAGCTAGAGCTTCTCCACTATTATCATTAAATAAAAATCGTTGTATTGCAAATCCGGAGATACAAGAGTAAACTTTTGGAATCTCAATACCACTATACATTTTCTTGGCTTTAGCAAAAATATTAGCAAATTCAAGCTTTATTTCATCCATTTCCCCAAATTCTTTTTCACATAAATCAAACAAATTCACCATGGACGAGTCAGTAATAAATGTCTTCAATTCTTTGTAAAAAATAGAATCATTTGTTTTATAACCAGGCATTTCCAAAACTTTTCCAAAGTAAATATCTGTCATTGCAGGAAAATCAGTTTTTATCGCCTCAAACTCTCGTTTTATATTACTTTTTTCAATCCCAAAAATAAGCCTGTCGTATCTTATTATATCAACAGCTCTTTTCTTTTGGTCATAACCTTTACCTCCACAACCAAAAATTGAAGTCAAAACAACAATAAAAAAAAGAAAACGATATCTTTTAAAAATTTCCATATAAATCCATTATGGCTTTTTACAGCTATGTAAAAAAGTCTATGAGTAAATAGTAATTACAAGTTTTCTAGACCGTGCTTTATTCCTAAATTCACATAAATAAATACCTTGCCATTCCCCAAGATTGAGCCTTCCTTCTGAAATAGGTATATTTATTGAACTATCAGTCAAACTGGATTTAATATGCGCCGGCATATCATCAGAGCCTTCTACTGTATGAGTATAATAAGGCATATCTTCCGGTACCATCAAATTAAATACTGTTTCAAAATCATCTAAAACTGTCGAATCAAAGTTTTCGTTTATGGTAAGGCTTGCTGATGTATGCTTAATAAATACATTCATTATTCCTGCATCCGGCAACTCTATCTGCCTTAATATTTCTTCGGTAATTAGATGAAAACCCCTGCTATGTACGGCCAAATTTATTTCTATTTGCTGTATCATCAATACATTTTAATTAGTGTTAAAAAAAAATACCCTTAATCAAATCTATTTATCGGAGGACATGTTAATGATCCAAAATAATACATCATGCTCAGTTGAATAAATGAAAAACGGTCATTATCCCTACTATTACCCCTTTGCTTTCCCTGTATTGCAAATCCGGGTATACCCGATCTATCCGATAATTTAACCGCGATATCACCTCTTAGAGATCTCAATTCTCTAACATTGGGATACGACTTACTCACATCATCCAAGTAGTCTGTAAAAATAAAACGGTAACTCATTTCAATATTCATACTCAAAGTTGTAGAAATATCCCATTTCAAACCGCCTCCAACAGATAACCCCGCAGAATACTGAAAATACTCCTCACCTAGCGCCTGTCCTTCTGTTCCCAACTCTCTCAAACTATAATACTTCCCTTCATATTCTGCTTTCGGATCATAATAAAACACATTCAGCCCTCCAGCCAAATACGGGGTGAAATAATCAGATGAACCATGCACATAAGGCAAAAAATTGAATTCAATCTGATTGTTAAAGTCTACTATAAATGTTTTAAAACTCAGATTCCTTTTTTTATCAAAAGAATTCGTTGCGTATTTATCATTGGCACCAAAACGAGTAAGGCTTATTGTTGATTTATAAGATATTCTATCATTAAACAAAACCCTTAAGTTCACACCTCCAGCAAGACCCGGTTTTCTTAGATTAAAAGTAGGGTTCAAATCTCCAAAATAATTGGAAATACCTAACCATCCCCCTAACTCGTATCCTTGTGATTTTACATTCAACTGTACAGTCACAATCAATAATAAAACAAAAAACAGCTTTTTAATTTGCATACATCAATTATTCTTATCAATATGTTTTAAAACATACGTATCTTTCAAATCATTTACATTCTACCTATCATAAACAAAACAAATTATTAAATATTATGTTTTGCAATATTATTTATGATAATATTTTCAACATCATCTCTTTCATAATCCCTATTTGATCTACTGCCCTCACTTCTACTCCTTTTGCTTTCAAATCATACTCTTTCAAAATACTTATAATCTCAATCAATTTATTTCGCGAGTAATTTTTTGCAGCCAACCTATAATCCCTAGCAAAAAACTTATTAAATTTTGCCAGTTTGCTTAATTCATCGTCTGACTTCCTAATATTTTCTGACACTATCAGAACCTTAGAAAAATATCCATAAAGCGTGATAATTATGTAAATAATAGGATACTGCTTAATATTTGTACTGAATACATCAATAATTCTAAAAACTTTTGCTACATCTTTTGCCCCAAGGGCATTATTCAATTCAAACACATTATATTCCCTACTCAGTCCGATATTATTCTTTACATCTATCAATTCTACCTTTCTGTCAATACCAACTGCAATTTTCAATTTATCCAGTTCATTATCTATTTTTGACAATTCCGTTCCCAATAATACCGTCATAAGACTACATGCATCATTAGACATCGTCATACCCTTGCTTTTCGAATAGGTCTTTATCCAACTACCTACTTGATTTTCATACAGCTTTTTTGATTCAAATAAAATTGCGTTCTCTTTGATTTTTCTAGCAAAGGAACTACGCATATCCATTTTTTTCCCTTTATATGCAATAACTAAAACTGTAGAATTGACCGGCTTTTCAATATATGGTAATAAATCCTGAAGAGTTCGCATTTGCTGTGCTTCCTTCAATATCACTACCCTCTTTTGTGCCATCATAGGATATTGCCTTGCACTTCCAATTATGCTTTTTGCTAATGCATCTTTGCCATAGAAAACCATTTGATTAAAATCTCTTTCTTGCTCTGAAAGCACACCTTCCTGAATAGCCTCTACAATTTTCTCAATAAAAAATGCCTCCTCTCCATGTAAAAAATACACCGGCGAGAAATCCTTTTTTTTAATACTTTCCAAAATTTTATCAAATGTCAACTTTCTTTATTTTTTGCAAAAATAACTTATTTTATTATAATTCTATCACGAAATAGTTTAAAAATAAAATCAAAGAAATAATTTTACATTTCATTCCTTTATGTACCTTCGCACCCAACAAATAGGATTAAATGCAACTTTATCCCAATAATATAACAAATACTCTTGAATATGATAAGATTATTAGTCTTACTAAATCTTACTGCACAGGACTTTTAGGCAAAATAAAATTGGATAATACTCCCTTTATATCCGATATAGATTCACTTGAAATTAAACTTCTTCAAGTAGATGAGATGAAAACATCGATTTCCGGCGATTCTCCTCTTATTATTCATAACTATACTGATGTAGAAGAGCATTTGAAAAATTTGAGAATTATTGGTTTTGTATTATCTATTGAAACCTTGCAGGAAATAAACGCAATTATAAAAGGAGCTATCAACTTAAAAAAATACTTCACTCCATTGCGCAAAGAACAATACCCTACTCTTGGAGAATTATCACTTCTCATTGATATACCACAAGAGCTTAATACAATAATAGATGAAGTATTGGATGAAAACGGAGAGATAAAACCAAATTCTTCACCGGAACTGATGCGAATATCAAGGTCTATCAGATCCAAACAAATTGAAATAAACAAGGTTTTCAATACCATTGCAACTGACCTCAAAAGCAAAGGATTGCTCAGTGAAACTATCGAAACATACAGAAACGGAAGAAGAGTCCTTATACTTCCTGCAGAAAATAAAAGGAAAATCAAAGGTATTATCCATGATGAATCTGCTACAGGCAAAACTGTATACATAGAACCTGAATTGATAATTGGTCTCAACAATGATTTGTTCAATCTAGATGCTGAATTAAAAAAAGAGATCTACAAAATCCTTAAAAAACTAAGCAATAACCTTCGTCCCTACATTGAGACAATAAGGAATAGTCTTGATATCATGGTAGAGTTTGATGTTATTTCTGCAAAAGCACATATCGCAATTCAAACGAAAGCCAATAAGCCAATACTAGATCCAAAACCCGGGCTATATTTTGTAAAAGCTTTTCATCCTATATTGTATCTTAAAAATAAAAATACGGAAACAAAAACGATTCCATTTGATTTGCATTTAAAAAAAGGCAATAGAATATTAGTGATAAGTGGACCTAATGCCGGAGGCAAATCCATAACATTAAAAGCGGTAGGATTACTTCAAATGATGGCACAATCAGGATTTTTAATCCCTGCAGATGCCAAATCAAAATTAGGGATTTTTAAAAAGATTTTTGCTGATATAGGTGATCAACAATCAGTAGAAGATGACTTGAGCACATATAGTTCGAGACTTAAAAACATGAAAACTTTTTTAAATAATTCAGACAATGAGTCATTAATCTTAATTGATGAATTTGGTTCAGGTACAGACCCAAAAATAGGGGGTGCTATAGCTGAGGCTATTCTTAAGGAGCTCAATATTGTCAAATCGTGGGGAGTATTAACAACACATTATAGCAATATAAAAGTTTATGCCTTTAAAACAAAAGGCATAATTAATGCTGCAATGCATTTTGATAAGAAAAAAATGCATCCGACATATCAATTGATTTTAGGAAAACCGGGGAGTTCTTTTGCATTCGAAATAGCTCAAAATACAGGATTACCTAAAAAAATACTCAACTATGCCAGATTTAAAGCCGGCAAAAATATAAAAAAAATAGAGGAGCTTTTAGTTGACTTGCAAAGTGATAAAGCTGAACTTGAAAATAAGATACTCACTCTTAAGAAAAAAGAGTTGCAATTGGATAAACTTACAGCTAAATATCAATCAATGCAAAAAGAACTCGACTTTGCAAAAAAGAAGCTTAAGCTGGAGAAAAAGCAATTGAAACTAATCGAACTCAACAAATCCGGCAAAGAAGTACATAATTTGATACGGGACTTAAGAAAAAATCAGAAAATTGAAGATGCCAAAAAACTAGCCCAAAATATTTCTGATAAAAAGAAAAATATAATCGAAGACTCCAAAGAACTAAGTAAAAACATCATCGTTGCAACTGAAAAAGACTGGAAACAACTTAAAAATGGTGATTATGTCAAATTAAAATCCGGAAATATTTTTGGACAATTACTGAAGATATCAAAAAATAAAGCAGAAATAGAAACAGGCAATATGACTATAACAGTTCCTCTTCATGACCTGATTCCTTCTAAAAAACCTATCGCAATGAATAGCTCTGCTAGCATAAAAACCAAAATATTTGCAAAGTCCACAAAATTTGAAACGACAATTGATATAAGAGGCTACTCAAAAACAGAGGCGATGGATACTCTCCAAGAGTTTTTTGACAATGCTCTTCTTTCAAGTGCTAGTCTATTGAAAGTATTGCACGGCAAAGGAAATGGTATCTTACGCAATACAGTAAAACAAATCTCCAAGCAATACGACACCATTGAAGAACTGTGGCATCCGCCTTTAGACCAAGGAGGAGATGGAATCACTTTTGTGAAATTAAAATAATCTATTCTTCCTCATCGCTTTCAAAAGTGAGCAAGCCCCTTTTGTCTAAGAAACCATACCACTTAATCACTTTTTTCATATCACTAGTATGCACTCTATCTGGGTCATAATCAGGTAATATTTTTCCAAAATACTCCTTGATTGTAGCAGAATCAGAGTTGTATGCAACAATAGGATGCTCTTCTTTCTTTTCAAACATTGTCTTAAAAATAACACTCAACTCTGTAGAATCATCATAAGTATAAATAGCAATAGTCCCTAAGGGCGTAAATTGATGTTTTCTAGTAGACACAAACCTCGTTTTGCCGGTATCCAAATCACCAATCAATAACCCATTGCTTCGGGTATTAACTAACTCAAACAATCCGGGAAAACCACTTACTGCAATATATTTATCAAGTTTCATCTATTTTTTATTTGATTTAAATCGCAAAAGTAACTAAGTTTTATTAAAAGCTATAAAATATCTTTGTATTATTACAAAACCCTTTGATGGTTTAGCTTAATTGCCTACCGCAGCTCAACAATATCACTTTTACTAAAAATACTATCAACCTTTATTCCTAAACCTTGTTCGTAAAGCCCGGTAGGAACACTAATGTCCGCAAGCAAAAGTCTACCTATCTCACTCTCCCTTTTTCTGAATCCAATCTTAGGCAATGCCAGTGTGATAGTTGTATTTGCATTCACACAAACAGGTCGAAGCTCCCCTGTAGTAGAATCAATACCTGAAGGCACATCAAGTGAGACTACAAATGATTTGCTTTGATTGACCCAATTTACTATTCGAATCGCATTTTTACGCAACTCTCCTTTTAGACTGTATCCTATCATTGCATCAACAATTACATCATAATGTTGCTCAAAAGCAAAATCCTTTTGCTCCACTATACTAACCCCAATATTCTCTAATATTCGTAACTGAGATTTGATTGTTCCTTGATATTTATTCCTGTCGGATGTTATCAATACATTTACATCATACCCCCAATTATATAGTCTCCTAGCTGAAGTCATACCTCCACCTCCATTGCCACCTGCACCTGCTATTATCAACACTTTACTACCATCATTCAAAATTATTGCATCCCTGACTACTATTGCAAGACATCGGCCTGCATTTTCCATCATTTGAACAAGATTGATATTGTACTTTTCAATCATCAGCCTATCCACTTCAATCATTTGTTTAGTTGTAATAAACGGTATTTCTCCTTTACTAATCGGTATATTATATCCCATAATTTGTTTTCAATAATACTTTCCCCCTATCAGATAATCTTGTACATACTCGACAACTCCTTTCTCCAATGAATAAAATGCTTCCAAATATCCCTGCCGTCTTAGTTTATCCATATTGGCCTGCGTATAATACTGATATTTATCTCTGATATCTATTGGTGTATCAACAAACCGGATTACCGGCTTTTTGCCTAATGCGTAAAAAACACTATTCGTCAAATCCATAAATGTCCTAGCCTTTGCCGTACCTAAATTATAAATACCACTATCGACTTTTTCCTGATTATTGCTTAAAAAATCAATGACTTTAAAAACATCTTTCACATAAACAAAATCTCTTATTTGCTCACCATTTTTAAAATCGGGATTGTGAGATCTAAACAAATTCATCTGCCCTGTTGTATTTATTTGATTAAAAGCATGCAATATAACCGAAGCCATTCTTCCTTTATGATATTCATTTGGTCCAAATACATTAAAAAACTTCAGACCTGCCCAAAATGGTGGCCTATTTTCCTGTATCAACACCCATTTGTCAAATTCATTTTTAGATTCTCCATAAGGATTGAGAGGTTTTAGATTTGGGATAATTGATTCATCATCATCATATCCCAGTTCTCCGCCGCCATAAGTCGCTGCACTTGAGGCATAAATCAATGGTATATTATTGGCAACAGCAATTTTCCAAATATCTTTAGAATAATTTAGATTTAGTATGTTAAATACATCAACATTCATTTCAGTAGTATCTGTCCTCGCTCCGAGATGCACTATCAATTCAACGTCCTTAAAACTAAAACCATCTTTTGTGATAAAACTTTCTCTATTCACATATTCATCAATTGATTTACCTTCAAGATTTCTGTTTTTATCTTCCCTTGAAAAATCATCAATAGCAATAATTGATTTGCTAGAATACTTTTGGTTAAAATAAGAAATCATCCCGGACCCAATAAATCCTGCGGCTCCGGTTATTACAATGGACATAATTATTATTTTTAATACTATACTATTTTTTTAACAAAAAAGACACCCTGTTCAGAGCCCTTCTAGAATGTCCTATCCCTTCGTTATACTTGTGTTTGAAACTGCCATCGACGAAAATCAACTCCTTGATTTCAAACATTTATCAAGCCTCAGACTCGAACATTCTATTTCAATCTCCTGACCTTATGGACAGATACTAGATAGTGCCTGTCTATAAAGTGCTTACATAAAATCAGGAAATATTCCTAATCTTCTTCTTGTTGAGCTTTGTATTCTGCAATCAAACCTTGTTGTAGTTCATGCGGAACAGGTGCATAATCTGAAAACACACGTGAGAACTTGGCTCTACCCTGTGACAACGAACGCAATATTGACGAATACTTATACAACTCAGCCAATGGTACTTTAGCTATTATCTTTTGGTAATGGCCTTCACTATCCATTCCCTGAATAATCGCTCTTCTCGTTTGCAGATCACTCATTATATCTCCCATAGATTCTTCCGGACACAAAATTGACACTTCATATATTGGTTCCAAAAGCTTAGGTGCTGATTTTACAAACAAGTCTTTAAATAAATATGAAGTGGCTATCATAAATGCCATATCTGATGAGTCCACAGGGTGCATTTTACCATCAAATACACTAACTCTGATATCCTGTACATTTGATCCTGTCAATGGACCTTCTTCCATCCTTTGAACAATACCTTTTTTTATCGCATTGGAGTAGTTCTTATCAATAGAGCCTCCGACGATACACCACAAGTAGGACAAATTACCTCCCCAATCTAATTCTTCCATTTCTTTATTTCTTACTGTCAAACCTGCAGGATCTGACATCCCTTCAATATATGGCTCTATTCTCATATGCACTTCGGCAAATTGTCCTGCTCCTCCTGATTGTTTTTTATGTCTGTAACTACCTTCTGACATTTTAGTTATTGTCTCACGATATGGCACTTTTGGCTTAGTGAAATCCATTGAGATTCCATTCATTTTTTCTATTCGATACTTTATTATATCGAGGTGAAGTTGCCCCTGACCATGTACTATTGTTTGCTTCAGTGTAGCATTTTGTTCCAATTTCAATGTAGGATCTTCCTCTTCGATTTGATGCAACGCTTTCATAAGCTTCTCCATTTCAGCCTTACCGGGAGGTATGATTGCCTCCCTAATTCGTGGTTCAGGAAATGAAATTTTCTCAATCTTGAAATCAACACCTTTTTCTGCAAGTGTATTGTTTGTATGAGAGTTCTTTAATTTTACAGTTACACCAATATCTCCCGCTACTATTTCATCAACTTGCTCCCTTGTTTTACCATTGGTAACAAAAATCTGATTTAGTCTTTCTATTGTCCTATTTTCTTTATTCTCCAAATCTACTCCTGATTTAATTATACCCGAATAGACTTTGAAATATGATACCAACCCAACTTGTGGTTCAGACATTGTCTTAAATATGAACAAGGCATTAGGTCCATCTGTTTTACATTCCAATGTGCCACCATCCTCAAGTTTGGCAGGAGCTCTATCAGCAGGTGAAGGAACAATGTCATTTATAAATCCCATTACTCTACCTGTTCCCATATTATTTTTGGATGAAGTTATAAACAATGGATAAATATCCTGATTGATAAGTGCAATTTTAAGACCTTGTGTCAAATCTTCCTCACTCAAAGAACCATCTTCAAAGAATTTTTCCATCAATGCTTCATCTTCTTCAGCAGCAGCTTCAACTATTGCATTATGCATCTCTTGTGCTCTCTCCAATACATCAGCGGGAATTTCTTTCTTTTCCGGTTTTCCTCCACCTTCCGGAAATACATACATCACCATTCTCAAGGCATCCACTATACTATCAAAACCGGTTCCCTGATTATATGGAAACTGCAAAGGCAAAACATTCTTTCCGAATCGATCTATTGCCTGTTCCAAGGTTTTATCGTAATCAGACTTGTCGTGATCCATTTGATTAATAACAAAAAAGGCCGGAGTACCATATTTTTCAATATTCTCCCACACTAATTCCGTACCTACTTCTACACCGCTTGTACTATTCAAAACGATACCTGCGGTATCAGCAATTTTCATTGAAGAAACTACTTCCCCTACAAAATCATCCAATCCGGGAGTATCGATTATATTAATTTTAGAGTCCTTCCACTTTGCATGCACCAAAGTACTGAAAATAGAATTACCTTTATCCTTTTCAATATTTGTGAAATCAGAAGTCGTTGACTTTCCTTCAATACTTCCAATTCTTGAAATTCCTTTTGCTTCAAATAGCATGGCCTCTATCATTGTGGTCTTACCACATCCTGAATGCCCTAATAAAACAATGTTTCTAATGTTTTTCGTTTCTAAGCTCATAATATTTTTATTTTATAGTATCACAATTACGCTTAACCAATTGTATCTTAAAATTGGTATCGTTTTAAACAAGGCATGAATTTACGAACTTTTTATTTACCCACAAAATTATATTTTAGTTAAAACAAACTAAATTAAACAACAAATAAATGTATTATATTTATAAGTCTGATTATTAATAGCAATTTATTTTATTTGGAAATAGAATAAATAAAAAAGATTTTATTTAGTGTCTGTCCATAAAGTACTTGATTTTTGAAAAATAAAGCAATTTATAGACAGACAATATTTATACCATCGCAATAAAAAAGGGACTGAATAAATTCAATCCCTTTTAATTCATAATTCATCTATTGTATTTATATCTATTTTATATCATAAACCTTTGTAAATTTGATATTATTTGAATTTATCACCTGCTCTTGCTTTGGCAGAATAGTTAACTTTGAGCTGCTCTGATTTTCTCAATTGATCTTTTACATCAGATACAATGCCCATAGTGACTTTGCTATCTATTTTCAATGAAGAAATAATCATTGACCTTTGCTTTTCCGGAACCTTGGCTCTGTGTTTTTCTAAAAACACAGGAATATCATTAATATTAGAAAACTTATCTCCAAGTTGCAATTGTGGACTAGTACCTCTTACAGCCTGATATTGTACCATTGGTTTGCCGATAAAAACAAAATTAACTAAGGACTTCTTCTCCAATTTTGTCAACTCTGTCGCTTCAGGTATATTTACATCCACCTTGAGCGAACTATTTCTCATAACTGTCACTGTCATAAAAAAGAACAACAACATAAAAATAATATCCGGTAATGATGCTGTAGATATAGCCGGTGAGGTTTTTCCTCGTTTTTTTTCAAATTTTGACATATTATTCTTTATTTAAATATTAAAACTACTTATCTTCCTCTCCATAATTTGTAGACTCAGCTTCCGAAAGGATTAAAGGTATCTGAGCTAAAATTATTTTCTGTTTTGCTCTTGGCAATTTATCCAATGGTTTTCCATATCTTTTCTGTGATTCTTCATTACGCAATTCATTATAAGCCGCTTTCAGCTCATTATATACAGCAAGATATTTTGAATAATGAGTCCCCCTATCATTCTTTAATGAAATAATAGCTTTTGTAGGAGATTCTGCCATATCCTCTGCTCCTTTAGGATTCATCAAAAACTCTTTCGTTTTTAATCTTAAAATATTTATATCTACAGGCGTACCTCTAACCAAAAGCTCGTCATTAGCATTAACCAAAACAGAAAAAACATTCCTCTTTTTAATTTTAACTTCCTGCTTTACGGGGTTATCATCCCATGGTGGCAACTTCACAAGCAATCCTTTATCCTGATCCATTGTAGTAGTTACAAGGAAGAAAATCAAAAGCAAGAAAGCAATATCGGCCATAGAACCGGCATTCACTTCATTACTCACCCTATCTTTTGAACTTTTTCTAGCCATAATAAATTATTTAAACATACTTAACAATTCACTTACTATCAATGTCACTACGGACAATCCGAACAAACTTAACATAGTCTTAAGTCCGGCAGTAATAGTTGGACCCCAGTCACCAACGTGATATTCAGGGTCTACCAATAGCTCACCCAGTCTTCCTGTTGTTTCATTATCTGACGAGCCTTTGAATATAAAGAACAACACCACAACAACACCGAAGCTCAACAAAAACTTAAGCGAACCTTTTGGGTCTAATACCAACCCAAACAAACCGAAAAGAATCCATGCAATAGCAGCTAAGAACGTCATAAAAATAGCTGCCTTCAGACCAAAGTTGAAAAAATTAATCGGCTGAGCATCCTTCTCGTGAATGTATTTTGCAAGATCCGTACCGGAATCGATACCTTCTGTACTTGAGAAACCACCGGTAATACTAAAAAAGTATACCACTAGTATCAACACAGAAATCACCAATGCGAGCAGACCTCCATATTTCATGAAAAAATTATAGACTTTATTCATAATTTTATTTTTTACTTTTTATTTAAAAACACCTCTTTCTATCAACATATCCAAAAATGTGATAGAAGCTTCTTCCATACTGATCACGATACCATCGATCTTTGTTACAATATAGTTGTAGAATATTTGAAGTATAATAGCTGAAATCAAACCGAATACGGTTGTCAAAAGCGCTACCTTAATACCACCGGCAACAACAGTGGGAGAAATATCCCCTACTTGTTGGATAGTATCAAATGCCTGAATCATACCAATTACAGTACCAAGGAATCCCAACATCGGTGCAATTGCAATAAAAAGTGAAATCCAAACCAATCCTTTTTCTAAATGTCCCATTTGCACAGAACCAAAAGATACTATTGACTTTTCAACAGCTTCCGGACCATATTTTGCATTTTTCAATCCTTCATATACTACTGCTGAAGTAGGTCCGGGAGTTGATTTACATATCTCCATCGCACCTTCCATATCCCCTTCTGCCAATTTATCATCAACCTTCTTCATCAACTTATTAACATTAACAGTTGCTAAGTTTAATGTGATAATCCTCTCAATACTGAATGCAAGACCCAATATCAAAACAACCAATACCAAACTCATAAATCTCCAATCCCCTTCAATAAATTTTTCTTTCAAAATTTGAAATGATGATACACCATCTCCTGCCATTAAATTTACAGCATTGAAGTAAGCTGTACTGATAAAAACACCTAAAAATACTAGTAATTTTCGCATAATCTCTTTGTTTTCTTTTGAATAATTTTAATTATAAATTTACTTTCAAGCTTTAAAAATACAAACAATATTTATATTTCCTAAAATTTATCACACTTTTTAACAATTTTTATGCTAAATTTATGAAAAAGCTATAAATAATCCTTGCAATTCTCGTAATACTTTTCATTTACATTTTCTCAAATCTTCTTTAAGATTTATCTTCTAAAAAGCAATTTGCGGAGAGTAAGGGATTTGAACCCTTGGTACCCTTTTGGGGTACACACGCTTTCCAAGCGTGCGCCTTAAGCCGCTCGGCCAACTCTCCAAAGTCTTGCATTACGTGAACGCAAAAATCATAAAAAAAATCAGTTTTTCATAATATTTTTCAAATTCTCTTTGCATTGAAAAATAGATTTATTATTAGTTAATGTGTTTTAGACTAAAAATTAGACATTTGATAATATTAAGATGATTGTATGAAGATTTTGGTTGTATGCCAATAAAAAATATTTTCATCAGATTACTAATTTGTCCAGTGCTTTAATTTATATTTGCCCATTTTAAACTAAATTGTGATTAAGTTTTATATTATTAAATACAAAATTTTTTGCCAGCTTAATATAGTCCAATTTCAAATTAATATATAGTATGTTTATAGATACACACTCTCATCTTTATTCTCATCAGTTTGATAAAGACATTGACAAAGTCATCGCCTCTGCAAAATCAAATAATATATCAAAAATATATTTACCCAATATCGATTTGGATAGTATTGAAAGAATGAAAGTTTTAGAGGAGAAAGATTCTGAGTATTTCAAAATGATGATGGGGCTTCATCCCGGTTCTGTTGATGAAAATTATAAAAAGTCATTGCTTGTAATTGAAAAAGAGTTATCTGAAGGAGATTATGCCGGTGTGGGTGAAGTAGGTATTGATTTGTATTGGGACAAGACGTATAAAAAGGAACAAACAGATGCCTTTAGTAAACAAATCCAGTGGGCAAAAGAATTAAATTTGCCTGTAATTATCCATGCTAGAGATGCCATAGACCTTACTATTGATATAATAGATAAATATCAAGATGGAAGTCTCAAAGGTATTTTTCACTGCTTTACCGGAAACATCAATCAAGCCTTTAAAATAATGAAACTCGGTTTTCATATGGGGATAGGAGGGATTTTAACCTATAAAAATAGTGGATTAAAAGAAATAGTCTCCCAAATACCTATGGAATTCCTTTTGTTGGAAACTGATGCCCCTTATCTCCCCCCTGTTCCTTTTAGAGGGAAGAGAAATGAAAGCTCTTACTTAATACACATAGCTGCAGAATTAGCAGATTTGAAAAACATATCAATCAAAGATGTTGCTGATATAACTACAAAAAATGCTTCAAAAGTATTTGATAAATAATGGAAATTTTGAATCATATAATTAAACAATTTGAAGTTTTAGATAGTGAACTGCTTTTTATGGAATTGAATAGCGGACTTATCAACAAAACATTCAAGTTGGAGCTAAAAGCAAATAAAAAATCATTTATTCTTCAAAAAATAAATACTGATATTTTTCCAGATTACAAAAAACTTATGACCAATATCATTAATGTATCGGAACATATTGACAAAAAACTAAAAAGTAATAAATTCAAGGGGTATAAAAACTCTAAAATTTATTTTTCATCACAAGGCACGCCTTATTATAAAGATGTGTTCAACTCAATTTGGCGTTTATCGGATTATATTCCCAATACGCCTCCAAATTTATTGGACGAAAAAACAATATCAACTGAATCCGGTAAGATTATTGCAAAATTTCATCTGTTTACACTAGATTTACCTATTAACATTATAAATGAAACTATTCCCGATTTTCACAATATTAAATTAAGATGGGAAAATCTAATCAGAATAGTAAATAAAAATCCTAAAAGACTAAAGCATACCAAAAATATATTTTCAAAACTTCACAAATACGAATATCTCATTGACAAATATGATAATATCACAAAAAACCAATCATTACCTAATAGAGTAGTTCATAATGACCCAAAATTATCAAATATTCTTTTTCAAAACAATACAGCTATAAGTTTAATCGACCATGACACTATAATGCCGGGGTTTATTCCGGTAGATTTTGGAGATGCTGTAAGATCATTGTGCAACACTTCTGATGAAAATGAGACAAACCTTGAGAAAGTTGACTTTGACTTTTCTTCATTTCAAAGGTTTGCTTCAGCGTATTTGATGATAATGAAAGACTATTTGACTCGTAAAGAAATTCATGGGTTAACGATATTCCCATTGATAATCACATTTGAACAAATAATCAGGTTTTATACCGATTATCTGGAAAATGATATTTATTATCAAGTTGATTATCCTGAACAAAATCTAAACAGAAGCAAAGTTCAATTAAAACTTTTAAATAAAATGCATACAAAATCGAATGACATTTTAAATCATATTTTACATTTATAGCAGATATCTACACAACTAAATTAATACAAAATGCATCTTATAGTTGAAGCGTATCATGCGTAAATTCACTACTATTCAAATAAATTAATATATTTGCATTATGATAAAATTTAGGTTCATTTATTTAGTAATAATTTTATTGGGTCTGACTACTATTTTTTCTTGTATGAACAATTCAGGAAAAGCCTCTATGAGTAAGCCCATTGCTATTTCAAAATCAAATGATGTAGTTGTAATAGCTGATAAGTCAATTATAAAAAGCGAGATTGGCGATACTTTTAAGTATTTCTTTGAATCTGCTTTTCCTATTACTCCTAATCCCGAACCTTTGTTTCATACAAGGTACTTCACATATCGAGAGATAGATGCTCAGCCACTAAGAAGACAATTGAGATCATACATCATACTCGTCAACTTGCAAGATACCGCATCAAAAGTAACTAAATTGTTCTACAAAGACCTGGGAAAGTCAAGGGTACAAAAAATCCTAGACAATGATGGGTACAATGTAATTTATACTAGAGATAAATGGGCTAGAGACCAGCTAATAATCTACATCGCAGGTAAAAATGCTGATGACCTCATAAATGCCATCAGAAATAATTTCAGTATTATTACCGATAAAATTCATCTTCACGACGAACCTCAAATAAAATCCGCCACTTATTTTCAAGGGGTAAATGGTATAATGGGAGTAAGGGCAAAAGAAGTGCTTGGTATAAACATCAAAATTCCGAAAGACTATATTCAAGCATTATTCAAAGATGACGAAAAATTGCTTTGGGGTAGACGAGATACAAAAAAAGCTATCAGCAATATTATAGTAAAGACTCTTGAATACAAAGATACGTCTCAATTTACTAAAAAATATATTATCAATTTGATAAACAACTTCGGCAAATATGTGTCTTCAGATACTGAAAAATCTAAATTAGTAGTAAATGATAAAGATTTGCCTGTTTTGTCTTTCTCTAGAACAATAAATGAAAATACTGCTATTGAACTCAGAGGGATATGGGAAATGACAGACGACTTCATGGGTGGGCCTTTTATAGCATATCTTGTGAAAAATAAAAATTCAAACGATCTAGCTTTTATTTTAGGTTTTGTATTTGCTCCCGGTAAGGACAAAAAAGAATATTTGCAACAGCTCATGATTATTGCTAACACTTTACAATTTGAAAAACACACTAAATGAAGATAGCGGTTAATACAAGGTTGTTGTTGGAGCACCGGATGGAGGGGATTGCCAGATTTAACTTTGAAATCTTAAAACGAATAGTTATTAACCATCCTGAAGATCAATTCTTTTTCTTTTTTGACAGACCATTTAGTAAAAGTTTTATTTTTGCTGAAAACGTAACTCCGATTATTGTATCTCCTCCCACAAGACATCCGTTACTTTTAATTATTTGGATGGAAATAATGATCAAAAGACAACTAAAAAAGATTAAACCTGATATTTTCTTCTCTGGAGACACCTATATGCCTTTGAAACCCGGAGTACCTACGATAATAGTAAGTCATGATCTGGCATTTCTTCATTGTACAAATAATGTAGATTATTTTAATAAAAAGTATTATCATTATTTTTTTCCTAAATTTCACAATGAAGCAAAAAAAATAATCGCTGTTTCCCAATTTACAAAAAATGACATCGAGGACAAATATGGTATTAACAAAGATAAAATAGATGTAGTGCACAACGCAGCAAATGGTCATTTTAAACCTGTCTCGCAAATAAAGCGTAATAAAATAAGAGAGCATTTAACAAGAGGAAATCCATATTTCGTATACTTAGGTTCAATTCATCCCAGGAAGAACATTGTAAACCTTATAAAAGCTTTTGACTTATTCAAGAGCAGGACTGACAACAATTACCACCTTGCTATTATAGGTCGACCTGCCTGGAAAACCGAAGAGTATTACAAAACGCTTAATGATTCACCTTTCAGGGACAGTATAATTACAAAACAGCTTCAAAGAGAAAAATTACCTGAGGTTATTGGTAGTGCAGATGCAATGTTTTACGTATCGTTATTTGAAGGTTTTGGAATACCTATCTTAGAAGGTTTTGAAGCAGGTATTCCTGTTGTTACGTCCAACACATCTAGTATGCCTGAAGTTGCTGGTGATGCAGCTATTTTGGTCGATCCCAAATCAATAGAATCAATATCACAAGCGATGCATAAAATTTCGGAAAGTGAAGAACTAAGACATACTCTTATCAAAAAAGGATTTGAAAGGTTAAAAAACTTTTCTTGGGACAACTCGGCACAAAAGACATATCGGATTATTGAGTCTGTAGCAAATAAAAAAAGCGATACCAATTTTTGATATCGCTTTTTATATTTCACATATTACTATTATCTTTTAAAATAATATCCAATTGTAAATTCATGAGAACCGTTGTTGTACCCTTGAAATCCTTTGAAAGAAAAATCGTAGGAATAGTTAAAACTTAACTTATTCAATTTTGCCCCAATGATAAAACCTAATCTATTGTCATCCCCAAATCCATAAGTAACTCCACCTGATAACATATTGTCATAAAATGTCAATAAAAGATTGGCATCAATCAAAGTCTTGATATTTCTCAACTTCTTTACATAAAGACTTGGGTAAATTCCCATTTCATACTCAGGAATTTTATAGATATAGCCAAGACCAATAATATAATTGAACTGTTTTTCTTCTTTCACTTCATTTTCATCAGCATTGATTTTTGATCTTACCAAGCCCGGGAAGACAACGCTTACCATAAATCTATCCTGCAATGTTCCATGAGCTCCTACTGCCACCTCAAAGAATTTATCTCCATCTCTTCTTTTGACAATCATGGGATCATTTGCATTTGATCCAAAGCCACCTCCAGTAAGATTGTACTTTGAGTATTCTGTTGTAAATCCAAGACCAAAGTTATAGTCCTTCCCTTTCAGATTGTATGAATAGGACAATTGTCCCTTAGTAGTCTGTAATGAACCATATGTATCACTCATCACAAATGCACCCAAACCAACTTTTTCTGTTACTAATCCATCATAAGAGAAGCTGAATGTCCTTGGAGAACCCGGGAAAGTAGCCCAAGTATTCCTGTAATTTGCCAATAAGCTTTGTCCTCCATTAAAACCGGTTGCTCCCGGATTAATCAATACAGGATTGACAAAATACTGTGTATAAATATATCTGCTCTGTGTTTTTCCTATGTAAGCAAACACAAAAACAAAAACTATTGATAATAATATCTTTTTCATTGTCATTTTTTTTCTTTATACTTTAATCAAATTTATCTTAAAATAGTAACAGTACCTTTATATATACTCTTATTATTATTTTCATCATATCCTAAAAATACCCACATATAACTACCTTCCAACAGAGGAGTGCCATTCAAATCAAGTCCATTCCATTTACCATCGTAATTGGATTGGCTATAAACCTTATTTCCCAACCTATCATAAACATTAAGTTCACTAGTTGGAAAATCTTCAAAACACTTGATTAAGAAATATTCATTGAATTCGTCCCCATTTGGAGATATTATTGTGGAACCTTTATAACAGTCACTTCTGTCGCAATCATCGACCTTCAAATCTTCAGACAACACCTTACAGCCATTTGCATCTGTCACCTCCACAGAATATTTTCCTTTAGGCAGATCAGTAATCTCAGCTGAATCATCAAACCCTTTGCCCCAATAATATTTGAAAGGTGATATACCTCCATTAACTATCACGCTTACACTTCCTTCTTCTTTGCCACTATCGGTACAATTAATTTCATCAGCCGATACTGATAATTCATCAGGTTCGGTTATTTCAAAAGTAGCTTGTGTGGTCAATCCTTCGTTATCGACTATTTTCAATGTATAAGAACCGGCACATAGACCTGAATAGGGCAAAGTGATTTTATCACCATTTAAAAATACTTCCCAAGGTGGATTGGCTACAACTTTTGCGCTAACCGTACCTGTACAATCTCCGTTACACTTCACTCCAAATCCATTGAAGTCACTCACTTCGACATCCGAGATTGATATCGGATCTATAACTACAACCACCTCAAAAGACTTTGTCTCTTTACATCCATTGGCATCTGTCACCTCAACAGAATATGTCCCTCCTATAGTCAATCCTGTAAGATCTTCATCTGTACTGCCTGCAAATCCCGTAGGGCCTGTCCAGCTATATGTATACGCGCCAGTACCTCCTGTAGCAGTAATATCAATACCGGCATTTGAACCTCCTGTGACGACCCCCGCTACTGTAATTTTAGAAGTAGGTCCAGACACGGTAAATTGGGTAATTTTAGCTTTTCCTTTTGCATCTGTCACAGTTACTGAATAATCTCCGGCTATAAGCCCTGTTAATACATTTTTATCTTTTGCACCATTACTCCAACTAATACTGTACGGGCTACAACCTCCGGCAACCAAAATAGATACGCTACCATCTGAATCACCAAAGCAATTCACATTCTGAGTTTCTCCTTTATTTACAGTAAGCTCATCAATATCACTACCTACAGTAAACGATTTATTCAGCTCCGAACAACCTTTTGAATCCGTGATCTTAACAGTATATGATCCGGCCGTAACTCCGGAAATATCTTTTGTTATTGCTCCATTGCTCCACAAATAAGAATACGGTGAAGTCTCCCCACTAACAGCTGTTAATGTAATCGCTCCTTCATTATCACAATCTTCATTTGTGACAGATCCGGAAGCAGTCAATGGACTAGGTTCAGTAACAGTTATAGTTTTAACCACAAAATCTCCTGAATCCGTATCCGTAATTGTAACGATATAATTACCTGCTCCTATTGCATTTCTAGATGCTCCTGATGCACCGTCATTCCACTTGTAAGTATAATTACATGTACCACAAGCCATTTTTACATATATGCTTCCGTCAGACCCCCCGTTGCATTCAACATTATTAACAGTTATTTTTTCTATTTCCACAGCGCAGACTATCTCAACACTACCCGGGACTTCAATGTGTTCCAGTTCAACTGAATTTAAGTTTACCTCACTGGTAACCTCAATCTTAAGCTCAGGACCATCTTTAATTTCTATTGAAGATTTATCACCACATTCACCTATTGTGGTATAGCACAACTGGAATAAAGTATCATTATCCGCAATAGATACAGTATTAACATTATTCCAAGTTATAGTCAAAGCATCGTTACCATCTTTTTCAATATTTCCACTTGTACCCTCTTGGATATCAATTTTATTTACATTCCCGATTCCTTTATAGTTTATGACAGAAGGATCCCATTTGACATACATCTGAAAACCAGAAATATCTATAAATTGTTTTGCTGTAATACTTACACATGTTTCTTCTGATAAATCGGCCTCTTCCTCTGAGGCAGTAAATGTTACCGCTTCTTTACAATCTCCTACTAGAATACTTCCGTCACCAAGGCAAAAGTTTGCAAAATCTTCTGTGGTGCTCTCTACATCAAAGGGTAAACTATCAGTAAAACTGAGAAAACTTAAATCCCCTTCAGCTGCATCAGGATTCACTTTAAAGCACAAATCAATCAAGGAACCTCCTTTAGCTAAGTTTAGTGGTGGGTCAGCATCCATAAGATATCTAAAAGTATTGCTATGGGGATTAAATGTTGTAACATGTCCTCCATGAGATCTGGCCCAATTTGAGTTATCACCTATTTTAACCCATGAAACTATAGTAGTATCCCATGAAACTGAAAAATTCAATGCTGAAATATTGATAAAGCTATCAACTACGAATTTCACGCAAACTTCATCATTTTGTTTAGCGCATTTTTTCTCTATATTTAGTGTAAAGCCTTTACAATTATTACCGCCTTCTCCACAATTATCTCCAGGTATTTTAAAATTGCCTTCATCAAATGCAATAGGAAGCCCACTTGCATCATTACTCCATGAGTAAGTAACGTATGTATATCTTTGAGCAGAATCTACCAAAGGATCTACCAATCTAAGCGATGTTTCATCGCAAGGATCTCCTTTGTATTTAAATCTAATAGTAAACAGAGTAGTACCATCATCAAGTGATAAATCCACTTTTGAAAAAACAAACCATTGAGCGGACAAAATTCCTTCTCCAATAAAACCACCATTAAAAAAGTCAATAGTCTTAGTATCACTATCATCCAATAAATGATTGTAACTGCTTACCGTATCATACTCAAAAACGGTAGAATCCCATTGAAAATACATTTGAAATGATTCGACTTGGGTATAACCGTCTGCTTTTACATTGACTTCGACATAATCAGAACCAGAAGTTTTTGTCTCAAAATAAATATTCAAATCGTTACTTTGACTATACAAAGCTAATTGGCTAAAAAACAGTAATACAACAATTATGTATCTTTTCATCTTTATAAAATTTTAATTTCTTAATTAATCAAATCGAGCTTCATTAAAACATTCAAAGCAAACAAACAAAATAATTTCACAAAAGTATGAATTATATTTATAAGTTCAACTTTATTAATAGTAATAACTGTGCCAAAAATCATTTTATATCAATATTTAATATAATATTTCAAAATAAAGATACAAAAAAGCCTTTATCCGCTGCAAAATTGCGAATAAAGGCTAAATTTTTTAACGATTTTTTCTATTTCTTTAGAAGAATCATCTTCTTGATAGCAACATTTCCTTTGAATTCTACTTTATAGTATAGTACTCCGGAAACATTATTCAAATCATTTTTACTCATTTTAACAGAATTATTACCTTTTTCAAAGATACTTGATTTTTGTACGATCACTTTACCCGCTACATCGTAAACAGTTGTTGTGACCATACCTGCTTCAGGTAATTGAAACGATATTTCTGTTTCATTACTGAATGGGTTTGGAGTATTTTGGTATAACGCAAATCCTCCATTCTCCGAATTTCTGTAATTCAACTCAATTCCATACACTTCTAAGTCGTCGCTATAAGCCTCAGGGCTAATTTTGTTTGCAACAGCTAATTGGTTTATCAATTGTCCAGCATCTTTAGCTGTAAAATAGATAGTAAATAAAATTTCGTCTTCATTATATGTATATCCTTTTGTTGAATTCCAACTCATGTATAATACTCCGTCTTTTACAGCATAATTGTCTTTGGCAATACTCATTTTACCAGCTTCAACTTTTGCTATATCAAGATTAGCATTGTTATATTTAATTCCTATCTGCATACCTGCGACATTATCAAATCCGCTTGCATACACAGGAACTTTAACTATTTGTCCTGCTTTGTACTCAACATTATCAATATCCAGACTTACTATTCCTCTAGGATGAATATTGCCTGAAGAGTTTACTACTACTGAATTGTTAACATCTCCTATCTTCAATCCTATAAACTTATTGTTGATATTATCTTCAAGTACATTTTCCAGATTAATAGAATGCATTTCTTCATTACCGGCCCAAGGGTTTTTAGCATCATCAAATTGTGTGCTCGCATCAATAAATGACCACGCTTTTGTTTTCTCCAATTTGTCAGTAGAACCCAAAATCAATTTTCTCAATGCCAATATATCACTTGCCGTCACTTTTTTATCCTGATTAGCATCAGCAGCCAACAATTTGTATGGACTGGAAATCTTTTTGATACCCAACAAATGTTTTTGTATAATCACAATGTCAAGTGTAGTCAATCCGTTAAGGTAGTTACCCTCCATTTCTGATGTCAATTGATAGTTTGAATTACCCTCAACATTGAACTGGAAAAATCCATTTGCATTTGATTGTGTTACCAAAGTCTCATGTGCAACCATATCCTCTACCTCAACATTAGCATGCTCAAGTGTTTTATCGTCTTCTGTCACTAAACTTCCTGCTATAAGTGCTCCTCCAGGTACATTATCTTGTACATGAAGAGTCACTGTACAGTAATCTCTATTTCCTGCCTTATCTCTAACCCACATTTTAAGGGTTTGAAGACCTACATGAGCTTCAGTAAATGTCTTTTGTACCTCATATCCTAATGAGTCGAATGAAAAATGCAATTCTGTATCACAATCTCCACATGTCGCACCCGGAGTACAGTTATCATCACTACCTCTATCAAAGTCTCTCGCTTTCACAACAACCATTCTTGGCTCTGTAGTTGGCATTACTACTGTAGTAATCTCTGTATAACACAATGGTGTAGGCTTCTTACAGTCTTTAACAATAAATACATAATCACACTCATCTATATTTCCACATTTATCTTCTACTGTCCAATATATATGGTAAGTACCAAGTTCCATTCCATTCTTTGAAAATGTATTGCTATTACCATTAGCATAAAATCCACCGTCATTGTTCTCTACTCTATAACTCCAAGCCAACTCATCGTCAGGAGTACATGTATCATCTGCTTCTGCTACCAATGTAACATCTCCCGAGCAATCAGCATTGTAAGCACATATTGTTTGTGTCGCACAAGATGTTGTTATTACCGGTGCATTATTATCATTTACCATGATCACTTGTGTATGTGTCCACATTCCTTCATAAGGATGTCCCGGTAATCCTATATAATAAGGGTTATTATCATTGTAATTGCACCAGTCAATCACTGTCCAATCTCTTAAAATCTTATAACAAGCTCCTTCTACCACATTGAACACTCTATCTGAGTATGTAGATGCTACCATACTACAGGCATCATCATGACTTAAATCAGGCTCTCCTGTATTACTTGGATCAGTATCTGCATCACTACAGCCTACAAGATTCGTTCTATCTCTTGGCCAATCCCTATTTCTCATTGTAAAAGGAGTATCATTACTAACATAAATTCTTTGAGTACATGTTTTAACTACATGGCCTCCTACTAATACTTTCCAAGTCTTAGTAGCATTACCTACTCCACAATTATTAAGATTTTCTACTATATCTCCTTCTTCCAAGTCATACTCACAGTTGTATATTACATCAGGAGTACCTAAGCTCAAAGCTTCCAAATCAGTACCACAATCTACATACCTAGGTTTTGGACAATATATTTGAGCCTTAAATTTGTTGTCTATACTTACCCAAACCATACAAGTATTTTCGTTTCCTTCTTTATCTGTTACTTTAAGAACTACTTGTCGATCATTGCCAACATCACTTCCTCCAAAATCTACATACGGCTTAAATGTTCCAACACTATTACCATACATTCTCGCGACTGTAAAGTCAACAGTTGAACAGTTATCAAAACTTCCATCATCAAATGTCTCAGCGTTAATTCTAGCTGTACAATCTGAGGAAACAGTAACTACTGTATGTTCATCACAAATTGGAATTGGAGCAACATCATCAACTACTCTAACTGTCAATGTAGCATATGTTTTGTTACCACACGCATCAGTAATAATATATCTTATACAAGTTTCTCCTACCGGCAAACCATCAATTGTATACTCTAAAGTATTCAAATGCTCTTGTCCATAAGGATCCGGTACTATTCTTGATGAGATATTTTCAAAATATTCAAATATACCATTTCCTGTATCGCAATATCCTACAACATAATCATACCCTTCACTACATCCATAGTCTACGATATGAGGTATCGGAAGCACTATATTATCAGCTGAACACTTAAATGGATCTGCTCCAACTTCTATTGTTTGTAATACATTTGAAAACAACACCATCGGAGTATTATCAATTACTAATATGATTTGATAATGTATACTAGGATTTACTCCGGTTTGACCTTGTTCACACATATCGTATGCTATCCATTTTCTTAATATCTTATATGAACCGGGGCACTTATCAAATACTTCATCTGAATATGTCACATTAATCATACAATATGCAGGATCCGGATATATGGGATTACCATCTATTGTGGGAACTTCGACTTCACCCGGTTGTGGGTAACCATCGTGATTAGTATCCCAAACTATATTTGTCTCTGTAAAATCTCCACTTATGTCTGCCTCCATAAATTTACCTGAACAGGACAAAGGTGGTTCTGATCCCGCAAGGCCATCATAATTTGTAGGCCATTGCATATCGTTAAGACCTTTGTGCTCCCATCTTATCACATGTTCACACACAGGAGTTTTCATTCCTCTCCAGTCTGTTCCTTGATATACAATTTTTCTTTCTTGGAAATAATCTCCACACATATCATCATTCGGTCTAGTGATATCAGATAAAACAGCGATAGTTGTCTTATCATTGTAGCAGTTATCACTAACTATTACGCCACCTCCTATTGTCAAGAAACTTTCACTCTCTATAGTCAAGCTTGCTGAATTGACAGTTCTTGTACTACCACTATTGTTTTGAACAACGATATACCATGTTCCATTTACATATGAATCCAAAGCTTGTTTATCCTTGAAAAAATAGTCATTACCAAATCCGGTATTAGGAGAAACCTCCGATGGAGATTCAATTCTAACAACCACACCTGATGAAGATCCGGTAAAGCCTAAATTAGCTTTTACATATTTAATAATCTCAGACTGATTAGCCTTATTATCAACAACAACCGGGATTCTTGCATCATCTCCGGATGCTATGACAATCGGATTTGTAGGAAAATTCGTATAATTTGGACCAACTGTATTTTCCACAACAGCAGCATACTCCACAACATAAGGCCCATGGGACTTGGTTGTCAAATAATCTGACAAATCCTCTGAACATGACACATAAGCTGTATCCAAGCACCTTAATGTTGGAGCAATCTTATCTTCCACATACAAACCTCCCATTGTTGAATTATGATGATCTCCCAAAAAGCTAACAGTAGCCATTAGAGTATGACCATAGTAAGGAGCCACGTTATCCAAAATCCAGTTTCCGGTTCCTCCGGCTTCAGCATGACCTACTTCTACGCCATCATCGGTAATTGTGAGGATTTCATACCCGCAAACGGTATTATCATCTTCCCCTTCAATAATCATTTCAGGAGTAACAACAGCAATACAATTATCATCTAATGACACTTGTACCAAATCATTACTACTCAAAGGACACTGTGCATCTACATTTTGTATTGTAAATAACACAAATAAAAACATAAATGCTAAGTAAGATTTTCTTACAGCAGCACCTAATTCACTTGTAAAATTCTTGTTTTTCATGAGTATTTAAAAATTTATTGATTACGAAATTTATTTCAATATTTAATCACACGAATCAGATGGATTAATACAGAATACTCATGAAGGTTAATTTTATATATCTTTAGAAAGCCTTCAGCTCTCTACCATTTCTATTTTTTTTACTAATATTTCGTATTTTGAAACAAAGCTTAACAGATTTGCAGTACTGGAAACATTCATTTTTTTCATTATGTGTTTCCTATGTACTCCAACAGTATGATCACTTATAAACAACTTTTTAGCTATCATCCTATTACTCATACCTCTGCAAATAAGCTCTAAAATCTCTTTCTCTCTTTTAGTCAGCTTCTGCCGTATTAAAAATCTATCAATAGGAAACTTTTTTTTTTCAGTCTTCTCTATATTGTTTTTATCAATGCTATTTTTTACAGGTGCAACCTTAAGGTTTTCTCCTATAAAAATATCATCTCTAAAAATAGTATCCAAGCCTGAAAAAAGCAATGAAGAATTACTTGACTTAAGCAAGTATCCATCAGCGCCTAACCTAAAGCATGTTTTAACCAAGTTCATATCTCCGTAAGCACTCAATACAAAAAGCTTAACATTACTGTTTCGTTTTTTTAATTCAGTTATCAACTCTTCCGGTTCAATATCTACAAAGTTAATTTCAAAAATAAGAGCATCGAAATTTTCATTTTCAATTAGTGAAATCAGGTCTTTACCTGATTTAATTTTGGCTGTTACTGAATAGCCGGGGTACTCATTAGCTTCAAGAAGAACTTTAAGTCCTTCTAAGAACATCTCATGTTCATCTGCTATTGCTATTTTATAATCTGCCATTTAAAAAATTAAGTTAAGTTTTATGAAAATCCAATAAAAATATGGTTTCTCAACTTCTTATATACAAATAGAATGCCAAAAATAACACAAATAATTTTCGGTGCTGATTTACAATACATTACGATTTGACATATTTTATTTAGCAATATGTTCCATCGGTTTCATAACTAAAATACAGTAAATATTTCTTTGATTTATTGTAGACTCTAATCAATGGATCATTAAGATTAATTATAAAAACAAAAAAAACAAAGTATATTAATAGGTATTAATTTATTTTTTTTATAATATTGTCATTCTTGAAAAATGATATAATATGAATGATATAAAAATTGGATTATTTGGGGCAGGATACTTTGGAAATTTCCATCTCAACAATCTATTAAATACACCATTTGATGTAATAGGTTTTTTTGATGCAGATGAGAAAAGATCTGCAGAGATTGAAAAAACATATAATGTTAAAAGCTATTCAGACCCAACAAAATTGATGCTGGATTGTGATGCTATTGATATAACAACACCCACTTCTTCACATTTTCAACTTATAAAGAAGGCTTTATCTTTGGGCAAACATGTGTTTGTTGAAAAACCTATGACCTTTGATACGACTCAGGCAAAAGAAATATTACAGCTTGTTTCAGGTACGAATCTCAAGCTACAAGTAGGACATATTGAAAGATATAATCCGGTGACTCAAGATTTGGGACTAGAAAATGAAACGATTATCCATATTGAAGCAAATCGACTTTCTACTTACAATCCGCGTGGTACTGATGTATCGGTAATATTTGACCTTATGATACACGATATTGATCTTATCCTGTATTTTATTAAAGGCAAAGTTGCAACAATCAATGCATCCGGAATAAATAAATATGGTACTAATTTAGAATTTGCAACTACAAATATATTGTTTGAAAATGGAACTACTGCCTCATTAACCTCAAGTATAATTCATCCGTATCTTGAAAGAACAATGAAAATATGGACAGATAGAAGATTCATAGAACTTGACTTAGCAACTAAGAAAATAAAAATAATTGAGTATCTCGATAGCCCGAAAAAGGACAATAAGATTATTGATAATGAAATTATTTTAAAAAAAGATACAAATAATTCAATATTTGATGAGTTAAATGGGTTTTATTATTCTATTGTTAATAATACAAAGACGAGAGTAAGTGTCAAAGACGGATATGACACAGTAAAATTAGCAGAAGATATACTTAAAACAATACACAACAGATGAAAACCTATTCAACTATTTCAATATTATTACTGATCTTATTGCAATCAATTATTTTCAATTCCTGTGAAAAAAACGGAGAAGCTGAAATTCCTGCATATATATATATTGACTCTGTCGGGTTAT
Organism: Saprospiraceae bacterium; assembly: GCA_026986005.1. GTDB lineage: Bacteria > Bacteroidota > Bacteroidia > Chitinophagales > Saprospiraceae > JADJGA01. The sequence continues at coordinate 34,759 of JALSPK010000174.1, read as the reverse complement.
CAACAGATATCAATATACAGGGCGAATCTTCGCACGATATAACTGATTTGTGGGTATACGTAGATGAAAAACCTATAGGAGTCTTCAATAAGGATGAACTAATACCTATACTTGCAGAAGACTATTTCAACATTAAAATCGAAATATTTGCAGGAATTAGGAGCAATGGACAAACAAATAATATTGAGATATATTTTCTTTACAACAGCGTTGATTTGACAAAATCAATAAAACAAGGAGAAATAGATACTATAAATGCTATCTTCAAGTACGACGATTATGCCAAGTTCGTTTTTGCAGAGGGCTTTGAAAATGGAAATATTTTTAATAAAGATATTGATGGAAATTTGAATACTCAAATTAAAGTCACCGGAGAAAATGCTATTTACGGAAAAAAATGTGGCTTAATTGCTTTAGATACTGAAAACAACTATATCAATGTGACAACAAAAGAAGATTTTTATGATCTACCTTCAGAAGGAAACAAAATTTTTTTTGAGGCTGATTATACTTGTGACACTGAATTTGTAATAGGAATATCAGGAAAAGACAAGCTACAAAATGAATACAAAGAGGATATAATTATTCTAAAGAAGAAAGACACTTGGAACAAACTATATTTGGATCTAACTTACCCTATAAAAAGGGCTGAATTAGAATCATACAGAGTGTACTTAAAAGTAACAAACCCAACAAAAATGGATAAATCAAAGGTTTTTCTGGATAATCTTAAACTGGTATACTTGAATAGATGAGAATTGATCAACAGACAAAAGGACAAATTAAATACATAATCTGGGATTTGATCGCAGCTGCGATATCATGGGCTCTTTTCTTTGCTTTCAGAAAATATATTGAAACAGAGCATTTCTCTTTTAACTCAATTTTTCATGACCAAAAGTTTTATATAGGAATACTAGGCATTCCTGTTTTTTGGATATTGCTTTACGGAATACTTGATAAGTACAAAGACATCTACAGATTTTCCAGATTTGCGACAGTTAGAAGGACATTTTGGCTCTCGGCTTTGGGTGCATCTATTATTACTTTTGTATTGTTAGGAGATGATTTTGTACTGAGATATATCAGTACATTTCAATTGTTTATTGTATTATTTATTATACACTTCTTCACCACATCACTGATAAGAACAATAGTCCTAACAAACTTCAAAAAGCAGATTAAAACCGGTGAGGTAGGTTTTAAAACCTTGATAATCGGAGGCAACAATAACAGTTTGAAACTTTATGAAGAATTGACTTCAATGCCATATAAATTAGGATATAATTTTGTGGGTTTCATTGATACAAACGGAAAAAGCAAAAATGAATTGAATGTGTATCTCGAAAAACTTGGAAAGATCAACGATATTGCCAAAATCATTGAGGAACAAGAAATAGAAGAAGTGATTATTGCCGTTGAATCTTCAGAGCACTCCAAAGTGAACCAAATTATTAACATCCTTTTTGATTTTGAAGATAATATACTTATTAAAATCATCCCTGATATGTATCATATTCTTTTGGGTAATGTGAAGATGAACCACGTTTATGGTGCTGTTTTGCTGGAAATAGACAGAGAATTGATGCCAAAATGGGAAAGAAAGCTAAAAAGAGCAATTGATTTCTCAATAAGTTTGGTCGCAATAATTATACTAATACCTGTATATTTATTCATTATTCTTAGAGTAAAACTATCTTCCCCCGGTCCAATTTTTTACCGTCAGGAAAGAATTGGGCTTAGAGGTAAACCTTTTGATATAATCAAATTTAGATCAATGATAGTAGGTGCTGAAAAAGGAGATCCACAACTGTCTCATGAGAATGATGAAAGAGTCACCAAATGGGGTGCTATAATGCGAAAATACAGATTGGATGAATTGCCTCAATTCTGGAATGTAATACTTGGTGAAATGTCCTTGGTAGGTCCAAGACCGGAAAGAAAATATTTTATAGATAAAATTGCATTGAAAGCTCCTCATTATAAAAGACTTTTGAATGTAAGACCGGGCATTACCTCATGGGGACAAGTCAAATACGGATATGCTTCGACTGTGGAGGAAATGCTTCAAAGAATGAAGTTTGACCTCCTTTATCTTGAAAACATGTCTATCTCATTAGATTTTAAAATCCTATTATATACTCTATTAGTACTTTTAAAAGGAAAAGGGAAATAAACAGCATCTTCAAAAACACGCTATACTAATCGTCCAACAAAACACGTTTTTGTTCAGGGTAATTGTCCTGTATCCTCATCAAAGGAATTTCGACAAAAAAAGATGTTCCTTTGCCAACTTCTGTTTCAAAATAAATTTTACCATTAAATGCCTGTATCATATTGGTAGAAATAGCTAATCCCAATCCCGTACCGGAATTTTTAGTAGTAAAATTGGGTGAAAAAACTTTTGAAATCATTTCTTCCGGTATTCCGATACCATTATCAGTAATCTTAACAATTGCTTCATTGTTATTTTTATATAACTCAATGACTATCTTGCCCTCTTTTTCTGTTGGAATAGCTTGAATTGCATTTTTCAAAATATTATTAAGAATACTTACTAAATGGTTTTTATCAGCAAAAACTATCAGATCATTTATTGGCACATAAAGTTGAATATCCAAATCCTCCCTTTTTCTAAAAAAATCATGTACTGCTTTTACTATTTCATTTAGTTTTACTTTCTCGTTGCTGGCACTAGGCATCTTTGCAAAGTCAGCAAATTCAGAAGCTATTTTGTCAAGGTTATTTATCTGTTCTAGCAATCCGGGTGCTAATTGCTTTACCATATCAGCTGCACGCTCCGGTGTCCGCGAAACAACTCCCTGCATATATTGTATATTAAGTTTCAAAGGCGTAAGCGGATTCTTGATTTCATGTGCAACTTGTTTCGCCATTTCTCTCCAGGCTGAATCCCTCTCTATCTTGGTTATTATTTTTGCACTCTCCTCTAGTTTTTTTACAGTCCTATTATAAATAGAAATCAATTTTCCAATTTCGTCCTGTGTATCCCATTTCAACAATTCATTATTTTTACTTAAATTCAAAATCTCAAGTTTTTCTCCCAGTATATCAATCGGTCTTGATATTGAATTAGCAAGTGCAATTGCTATTGCCCCAGCAATCAAAAATAATAAAACATACACATTTAAGAAATTTGAAAGGATTGCTGAGGCTTCAAGCACCGAATTTCGATCGATAAAATATCCTACTACAAAGCTTTTTCTATTATTTAATAAAGGAAATATCGAAAGTAAGATCCTATCCTCTTTAATCAAATGATTACCCTTCCGTGCCATTCTGAAAACATCTTTATCTATTCTTTTCCAAGGTATACTTTTATCGGAATTAAACTTATTACGTTTGTCCTGAACCAAGTTGCCCACACTATCATATAAATAAAATTTTGCCTTATTAACCCTATTCACTTCAAAAAGCTCTGTCGCAATATCAATATTTGATAAACTCTTGAGCTTAGTTTTATCTAAAAAATTATTTGTATACTCGATTGCAGCTTTTCTATGATTATTTTCTGAAAAATTTATGATATAATAAAATGTAATCATTCCCAGTATAAAAAATGAAACCACTACCAACCCAATAATACTTACCTGAATTTTGTCCCGAAGATAAACAATACCATCAAATGAGATTTTAACAATTTCCGGTAGAAAGTGAAACCTTGAATTTATCACTGATACAAAAAATAAAAAAATACCGGTCAAGACGAAAAGCATTGAAAACAATGAAAACGGAATTAGTATTCCGGGGACTTTTTCAATATGGATAACCGTAATATCATTATCGACTTGATATTTCAAATAAGACAAACCATCAACAAAATATTCTTTCAATTTAGTATAATCTTTAGAGATATCTTCATCAATAGGTATAGTATTATAAAAAGTGTTATTTGATAAAACCCTATCACCAATAAAAATAATACTTTTTATTCCCATGTCCGGCTTCCTATTGTATAAATGCCTAATTATATAATTAGACTTTGGACTAAATTTTCCCAATAAATATATATAATCACCTAATCTAGGATTAAAGTACAGTGTGTTTGAAATATTATAAAATCCATCATTTATCTGCTCCAAAAAATAACTCTTGACTACGGTATCTTGAACAATATAAAAACTATCATTATCCACATTTCCTAATCCTTTTCCAATTACAAATTCTTCTATTTTCTTATCAGGATAAAACAATGATCTTTTCAATATATCAACTCTACTTTTCTGCCTTACTTCTGAATATCCGGAAAAAAGTATCAAAGCAGTAAATCCTGCAATAATAATCATAAAAGTAAAAACCCAAGTTGAATTTAGCATTTTCCTATCCATGTAAATATCCAAAACAAATATATATATAAGAAAGGAAAGCAACAATGGAATTAAAAATAGGACCACACTAAAAAGTAGAGATACAATTACGAGTACTAAAATTATACCAAACACAATTATCATCTTTTCTCTCAATGATAAAAACAAAAGGGAAATACGCCTATAATTTAAAAGAGAAAAAAGCAAAAAACCAATAAATATATTAATAAATAATAAAAACCAGTAAATCTCTTTATATCTAATCTCAAACAAAGCATCAACCTTAAAATCCAATCCAAGAAAAATATAAAGATGCCTTATAATAAATATGGTGATAATCCCACTACCAAAAATCAAAAAATACCGACAGATTGCGCAAATTATCTCAGATTTAAAACAGCTAAAACCATCAAACCTCCTAGTTTTAGACAAAAAGCTGAGTATTATACTATCAATTGACAATATCGCAAAACTGATAGATAAGGGAGAAATAAAACCGTATGTACCTCGTCTTACCGAACTAAAAACAAACAAATCAGAGAGAAAACCCCAGTGTGCAAACAGTGAGGAAATAATTAATCCCGCTATAATATAAATTAATTTATTTCGAATTATCTTTTTAAACACAAAAGCAAACTTTTATGCAAATGTACATATTATATATGACAATAAAACATAATATATGTAAATTATTTCAAAGTTATTTAATAATAATGTTATCTATCAATCTAATCTTCCCTGCCCATGCTGCCACAATCGCAATTACTGAGTCTTCATTAACCGATGATACTTCTTTAAGATATTTACCTTCCACAATCTTAAAATATTCAGGCCTCAACCCTTCTTTTTTTATTTGCTTCAATACATAATCTTCCAATGAATTGATATTTTCAAAGCTATAATTATTTTTTACATATTTCAACATTCTACTTAATACCAACGCTTTTCTCCTGTACTCAACTGTCAATCTAACATTGCGAGAACTCATGGCAAGCCCCGATTTTTCCCGGTGAATAGGGACTACTACTAACTCTGTATCAATCTGCATTTTCTTCAACATCATATTTACAATTGTAAATTGTTGAAAATCTTTTTGTCCCATAAACAAGTACTCAGGAGATACCAAATCCAACAATCTTTTAACTACCTGCACGACCCCTTTGAAATGCCCAGGTCGAAATTCTCCCTCCCATAACTCATCAAGTCCTTCCAAATCAATATCTACATTCAAATCCATACCTTCCGGATAAATGACCTCTTTTGTTGGAAAAAATACAATATCCACATCATTTTCTTTTAGCATCTGTTTATCCTTTTCAATTGTTCTTGGATATTTAATGAGATCCTCTTTATTATTGAACTGTGTGGGATTGACAAATACACTACAAACCGTTATATCACACTTTCTCTTGGAAGCTTTAATCAATTGCATATGTCCGGCATGCAATGCTCCCATCGTAGGTACAAATCCAATACTTAATCCTTTTTTTTTAAGAAAAGAAATTCTGTTTTTTAATGCTTTTTCTGTTACAAATACTTGCATAATTAATATTTAGGTAAAAAAAATGCTGTCTAGGCATCAACCAAGACAGCATTATATACTATTTATACTAAAACTAGTAGCTCCATAAATCATGTTCAAAATTAAATAATTCTTCTTTTATTCTCTCCGATTCAAGCAGAATATCCATGTGGTATGTATCACTATTTTGATCAAAGTTATGCTCAATTCTTAAATCAAGAACATTGTTGATCTTCATAATATAACTTGAAAACATTCTATTCTCAAATAAATCATACCAGGTCATTGGATAACTGTCATTGTAATCACTAGGCACTGCCTCACTTGACAAATACTCTCTCAATTCAGGATAATACACCCAAAACAAAGGCATCTCATACTTCAATTCACCTGTTGCATCATCCATAACCTCTCGCAAAGGAGAAATACCTAGTATTCTAACTTTAAATACAGATGCTTCCTTATCAAAGTACCATACTTCTTTAATCCTAAATCTTTTTATATCCTCAGGATTAATTTCACTTTCTGTAATTTTAATGGTTTCTTCATAAGTCTCAGGATCATAAAATGGTACTGAATCTATTCTGAAAATCTCACCCCTGACATCTTCTTGTGACATTCGCTCTTTGAACATATCGTCTTTGAAAGCTGCAATCTTACCTTCATTGATTTTATCTACCAAAATAGTAAAAAATGCTCTCACGGGATTTCTAAAAGGTATATTAACCTTTTCTCTAGTTTCTATAATTCTCCATACCTTTTTTGACCAAGGCAGATCCGATTCTCTCAATGATTCATAAGGGAGTACCTTAGACTCCAAAGTCAATGTTCTCTCAACTATATCGTCAAGATACTTAGTATCATCAGGAGTACTTGATTCTGTCACTTCATCATCATTCTTTTGTGCTTGCATATTTACTGCAAAAAAGACAAGACTAAGCGCGATTAAAAATTTGAACATAATTTTCATAATACAATTTTATTATTTTATCAAGAAAGACAATGTATTCACTTCACGTGCATACTTGTCACCGGGACATTTACATTTTACTTCTTCAAAGAAATATCTATCTCCAGGTTTTGCTTTATTAACTAATGCCATGGTTTCCGCTCCAAACTTTCCTCCTCTATTTTTAGCAACCCTAGGATCATTTCTCTTAGGTGCATAGACCATTCTAAACCCAACAACATTACATCTTGCATCAAAATCAAATCCTTCCAAAAATGGAATTAGGCCTCTGTTTACTTTAAACTCGCCATTATTGATACCACCACCTAATGATCTACCCAACTTAACGGTAGGAGTAGGTATTCTTTTTACTCTAAATGCTTTTTTAGAAGTCTCAATACCCGGGGCACTAACTGTCACATAGGCAAATTCTCCTTTCTTTGTAGGACGGGTTACTTTTACATTGTATGTACCATCGGCATTCTTGCTAATAGTACCACCACCACCTGTCATACCTACAGTCATTTTATTACTTGATATACCCGAAGCAGATACTTCAACCGGATTATTAACTCCAATATAAAATACATTCATCTTTATCGCAGAAATCGCTACAGACCTTTCACCTACTTCATACTCGAATTTTTTAGAATACTTACTTACCTCATGGGTGGTCGGATTAGTAAGAGTAGCAACAACATTGTATACTTTTTTACCAAGTGTAGTACCAGTGGTAACAAACTTAGCAACCCCATCTTTTAATGGGACATTTCTTCCATTTACAGCAATAGAAAGCCCAGTATTTACTTTATCAGAGGCATAGGTACTCAACATCAACTCTGTCTCAAATTTCTCTCCTTTTATGATATAGGTTTTACTAGGTGAAGATACAACAGCATACTTATCCATAATAATCTCCTTGGTCGTACCAACCTTACCCAACAAATAATTCAAAACAGCAGCTTCAGCCGATTTAGCATCATTCTGAAATTTGCTAAATATAGGCAATGTTGCAGTCAAAGGCATGTGGTTAAATGTAAAGTCAGCCCAATTTTTTCTCTTCATCAAATCGTGTTTCCACGCTTCATTATCAATTTCCAATGGAATATTAGCTGCAAATCCTTGTCTTTCATCTTCATTGATAAGAGACAAAAACTTTTGTTTATACTCTGATATTTTTTCTTCCAATTCATTCCCTTTTCCTTCTTCCACCATTATTCTTGTTACAGCAGAGTAATCTCTTTTTCCAATCAATTGCTTCATTCCGTTCATATCAAGATAATCACCATCATCAACTTTACCGTCTCTGTTTCCTGATTCGTCTACCAGTTCATCTCTGATAGCTTGTACATAATCTGTAAATTCTTTTGCATACTGACGAGCTAGTGGAGCTCTTTCAGCATATACTTTATATTCATCTTTTTTCAATGCTCCTTCTTCGATAGCAGCAGGCAGTTTAGCGTTTGAATCTTCTAATGAAACACTTGCGCTTTTCAAACTTTTATCCACCATTTCAAATGCGTTAAACACTGCAGCCGAAACGTTAAGAGCAAGGAGAGCAGTCAGTACTAGATACATCACATTGATCATCAACTGCCGCGGTTCCTTTGGTATAGACATAATTTATTTTTTTAATTGTTAACAATAAAATTTAAAGGGTTAATCCAAATTATGATTAACTGTTTACTTGAAATGCTGATAATACATTTCCATATACTCCATTCAACTGAGACAAGTTTTTGTTCAGTGAAGCCATATGTTCTTTATATTTTACTGTATCGTCCGCTGTTTCACTCAATGTAGCCATAGCTTCATTGATTCTCTTATAGAAATTGTGCATAGACTTTGCATTTTCTGCTGTTTCAGTGAAATCAATCTCTTGGAGAGCTTTCAATGAACCAAGACTTTTTGACATAGACTGGAGTTCTTCTAGCATACCTCCCAATTTTGCTTCAACTGCTTCTGCATTAAGTGGTCTGAAATCATCACTTACTTCACCACCTGCCAAGGGTTGTAATCTAGCGTTGTGCTTATCCAATCCAGGGTATAATTTCTCCCAGTAGTAATCTTTTTCCGGTCCTAAAACCCCTAGTAATAAAAATATAAATGCCTCAGTACCCAAACCCCAAGTAATCGCTAAGTTACCCCAAGGTTTACTTGTTAATTTACCAAGTGCTCCCATCATCACAACCGACGCAGCTACACCGATAATGAAATTTTTCAAATATTTAAACCATTTTGCGTGTAAGAAACTCATAATACAATTTTTTTTTGATTAATAAATAAAATTTTCGTTGCTAAATATAATAATAAATATAGTTAATTCTTAATTAAAATCATTGATTGATCTACCTAGGTATGTCAATACTGATCTATATCCAATATATGATTTTGTAGTATCTTGAAATTCAAAATCTCTAGTTGAATTCTGGAGATAATAATAAATATCTTTCCATGATCCTCCTCTGATTACTTTACGCTTTAGCGCATCAGCATCATCGTCACTAGCATTGTAGGTAATATTCGGATTCAAGTCATGTTCTGTTTCGTATCCATAAGGATAATATGCAGTACTTGTCCATTCGGAAACATTACCTGCCATATTGTACAAACCGTATTCATTTGGAAAATAAGCATCGGCTTTAACCGTAATCATACCTCCATCTTCGCCGTAGTTACCTCTACCGGGCTTAAAGTTTGCCAATGGACATCCTTTTGCATTTCTCACATAATATGACCCCCAAGGATAAGCACCTCTCTCATGACCAGCACGTGCTGCCCATTCCCATTCTGCTTCTATAGGAAGTCTAAATTCTTCTGTATTGACAGTATTACCGTCAAAACTATTCCAGAACTGTGTTCTCCAAAAATTGAAAGCATTTGCCATTTTCCAATTTACGCCCACTACAGGATAATCATCATAAGCCGGATGCCAATAATAATTTCTTGTAAAAGGCTCATTGTATGAATAACCAAAGTCTCTAATCCAAACAAGTGTGTCTGGATAAACGGGGACTTCTTCCTTGTGGATTAGTGATGAACGTACGACATCTCTTGAATTGGCTGCTCTTTGCCAATCAATCCATTGATATTTGTAGATAAGATTGCTGGTATTAAGTTCTCTTTTACCATTGATCATCATATCGCCTTCATAGAACATCTCATCCAATCCTCCTTCCGGCTCCCAATCCAATTCTACTTCCCAGTCTACTTTATCATTCTCGTCAACATCTCCCATTATCACATGTGCAATTGAATCTCTGACATGATTTACAAATTGGCGATACTCATTGTTAGTGATTTCGGTATCATCCATAAAGAATCCTTGAATTGAAACTGATTTTGCTCTCTTGATGTACTGATGAAACATATCGTTATCATCCTGACCGATATGCATGAAGCCGGATGGTATATACACCATTCCATAAGGATTAATACCTCTCCACGCAGGTCTGTCTTGAACTCCGGTAAGTTGTCCTGTTTCTCTCTTACCACAAGATGCTAAGAGAAGGATAAACATAGTTACCCCCAATAAAGAAATTACTGTCTTTTTCATAGTTAATTCAATAAGTTTAACTCAAAAATTTTTAAAACGAGCGTAAAGATAAATCGTTTTTTTTACTAACAAAAAAATTTACGCAAAATATTATTAAAAAATCATTGCCAATATCTTAACAGTTTTTTTTGATTTTTATTTTATATCTTTTTAAAATTTAACATATTAAAAAAATACTGATACATTATTCTATTGTATTTAATAATATTAATAGAAATAATCTCAAAAAAAAAACACTAAAATACTTTTACAATCTAGGATTATTTATCAGAGGCGGCAAACTTCTTTTTATATTTTTTTTTCCAAAATTGTATATTATTTTTATTTCATGTGTTCCGTCTTCAACTTTTCGAAGACCGGATATAGTGAAATCGTAAGAATAAATCAATCTTAATTTGTAATTGACATTTCCACCGATCAAAAAAGACATGGAGTCAATTGTTTTATTTGAATACCCTCTGAGATTGAAACCGGTCAAATAATTATTTTTATACAGGCCTGCGACACCAATATCATTTTGCCACAAGACAAAATCCGAATATATCAACCCAAATGCTTTAACCGAAATATTTTGATTAAATCTATATAAATACTGCCAATTTAATCTAAGAATATCTCTCACTTCATATACTGACTTATCAGATACATTTATTTCCTTATCAAATATTATTCCAAATTCAACATCATTGTAATAATACACGCCAAAAAGACTAATTTTGCTTAAATAAATATTTGATGCCAATAATGAAGATAGGAAAGGGTCATTGTGATCAACCTCTCCTTTTGAATAAAATCCTCCGGGAGTAATAATACCGTCATTTTTTAATTTCATGCTATACATTCCAGCTCCCATTCCAAATGAAAAAAGACCGGAAACTGATTGGAAAACGTAATTGTATGACAAATCAAAGCCGGTCTTTTTACTGATACCGGAGCTTATTGAAGCGACTTTCACACCATAAGATCCATGAAGTTCATAAATTGGACTTGTAAAAGACAACGAATAACTTTTTGGAGATGCTTCGAGTCCAAGCCATTGTTCTCTGATGTCAAATACTAAAACTTTCCCTCGATTCAATCCGGCATATCCACTATTTGTCATATATTTATCAAAAGCATACAATGAATTTGGGACAATATTCTGTGCATTTAGAGAAACGGCACTCAGCATACTATACACGTACAATAGTGATAAAAAATATTTAAATGTCATAAAAAATATTTTTTTACTAATATTATTATCGGGCAAATGACTATAACCTTCTGAAGAGGTGAATTTCCAAATGTTTTTTAATAGATATCCTGTCTTTTGTTTCATTATTGTATTTAAAAACCTGAGGCAAGGTACAAAGAATTAATCAAAAACAAAACAAATTTGCCATAGCTTTAAAGAATATAACTATTTTTGCTGCCAAATTGTAAAAAATGGTGAAAATCGGAGATATTGAAATAGGAGAAAAACCACTTTTACTTGCACCAATGGAGGATGTGAGCGATCCCCCTTTCAGACTTCTCTGCAAGCAAAATGGATGTGATATGATGTACACAGAATTCATATCGGTAGAAGGGTTGATCAGAAATGCAGATAAAAGTCTCAAAAAATTAGAATTTCTACCTGAAGAAAGACCAATAGGGGTGCAAATATTCGGTGCAGAGATAGAATCTATGATAAAAGCTACAAAGGCTATTTCACCTTACAACCCGGATGTAATTGACATCAATTTTGGTTGTCCTGTAAAAAAAGTCGTAAATAAAGGTTCCGGAGCTGCCCTACTCAAGGACATTGATAAGATGGTCAGCATGGCTTCGGCAATAGTAAGGGCAACAAAGCTACCTGTAACTGTAAAAACGAGGCTAGGCTGGGATCATCAATCCATAAAAATATCTGAAGTGGTAGAAAGGTTGCAGGATGTCGGCATAAAAGCAATATCTATCCATGCAAGGACAAGAGCTCAAATGTATAAAGGAGATGCTGACTGGGAGTATATAAGAGAAGTAAAAGATAACAAGAGGATAATCATACCCATATTTGGGAACGGTGATATTGATTCGCCACAAAAAGCAATGGAATACAAAACCAAATACAATGTAGATGGTATAATGATAGGCAGGGCAAGCATTGGAAACCCATGGATATTCAGAGAAGTAAAGCATTTTTTCAAAACCGGAGAATTGCTAGAACCTCCTACTATAAAAGAGAAAGTAGATGCAGTCAAAGCCCATCTGAAATACAGTATAGAGTGGAAAGGAGAAAGACTTGCTGTACTCGAAATGCGCAAACACTATTCCAATTATTTTAAAGGATTAAAGGATATAAAACAATATAGGATGGCTCTTGTCACAACTTATGAACCGGAATTGTTGTTTAGTATAATGGATGAAATCGCAGAGCGATATTCTTAAGTATAACAAGTGAAACTAAAGTGAAATTTAATGGAATTATTGATTAGTGATAGTGAAAAACAGATTGTTAAAAAAATTGCTCAAGCTGCAAGAAACCTAAAGCTTGATGCGTATATAATAGGTGGATATGTACGAGACAAAGTACTGGATCGACCATCCAAAGACATTGATATTGTCTGTATTGGTGATGGTATTGCATTGGCAAAAGAGGTTTCAAAACTTTTGGGAATAAAAAGAGAAATCGCTATATTCAAACGATTTGGTACTGCTATGATCAAATACAATAAACTTGAGGTAGAGTTTGTCGGAGCTAGAAAAGAATCTTATACTCGTGACAGCAGAAAACCACAAGTGAAACCCGGTAGTTTTAAGGATGATCTAAACAGAAGGGATTTTACGATTAACACCCTTGCCATTGAATTAAAACGATCAGATACTTATAATATAATTGATACTTTCGATGGACTTGAGCATATTAGTAAAAAAATAATAAAAACTCCACTTGATCCGGATACCACTTTCTCCGATGACCCCCTGAGAATGATGCGAGCGATTCGATTTGCTACACAATTAGATTTTGAAATAGAAGAATCAACGTTCAATGCAATTAATAAAAATAAAGAAAGGATTAAAATCGTTTCACCTGAAAGAATCAGTGACGAATTACAAAAAATAATCGCCTCCAAAATTCCTTCAAAAGGATTCAAGCTGCTTTTTGATTCCGGACTACTACATATCATCTTTCCTGAATTAGTCCAATTAGCAGGAGTAGAGACAAAAAACGGCATGTCCCATAAAGACAATTTTTATCATACAATTCAAGTATTGGACAATCTTGCATTGAAGTCTGAAGATATTTGGTTGAGGTGGGCTGCAATACTCCATGATATAGGCAAAGCAAAAACTAAGCGATTCAACAATAAAGAGGGATGGACTTTTCATGGACATGAAGTCGTTGGCGCAAATATGGTGCATCATATATTCAAACGAATGAGACTCCCTTTAGATCAAAAAATGAAGTACATTCAAAAGCTTATAAGGCTACATCTTCGCCCTATGGCTCTAGTAAAAGAAGAAGTAACGGATAGTGCAATAAGACGCTTATTGTTTGAATCAGGAGATCACATTGACGATTTAATGCTCTTGGCTAAAGCTGATATCACTTCAAAAAATGAGAAAAAGATTAAGACTTTTTTAAAGAATTATGAAGTTGTAATCGAAAAACTCAAGGAAGTAGAAGAGAAAGATAAACTGCGCAACTGGCAACCCCCAATTTCAGGTGAAGAAATAATGGAAACTTTTGGACTGAAACCATCCAAGGAAGTAGGTATCATCAAAACAGAAATACGCGAAGCAATATTGGACGGTAAAATACCAAACAGTTATGATGATGCTTATAAATACATGCAAGAAATCGGGGAAAAAATGAATTTATATTAAACCATTTTCAACGATGAAATCACAAAAACTAAACGGTTTAATGGATATTTTATAATATTTACTTTTATTACACACTACCTGTATTCAGTTTCAAATTATTAGCGTTTTTGAATAATTTTTACTCATCAATAAAATCGACTATTCTTTCAATTTCTTTTCTACAATCTATATGATATTTTATCATAGCTTGTTCGTATTTCACAGCTGGGCTAGATAATGTTCTTGCCAATGGTGGTTCAACGATACCGGTTCTTTCATAGTCGATTTTACTTTCTCTAAGAGCATCGGTAATTTTTTGATTATTGAGTACAATCTGCTTATGGATATATTTTGTCAGTTTAATTCTTCCCCCTATTGTTTTTTCAATATCACCTACGGTTATCCAATGAGGCATAAAAACCGAACAAAATTGGTTGTCTTTGTCACCATACCATTTTTGTGCTTTTGCCAACACATTGGGCAACTTATCTATATTGGTAATTCCTGATATTATAGCCTTAGCATTGGTTGTAAAATCAATACTATCAATTTGTATATCAAATGAATCGATAAATTTTCTTATATAACCCCCTTTGCTATTTTGTATATTTATTGTTAGCAATTGGACATCATTCAAGACAGAGTCCTTCTTCAAAACATCGCAAAAATACTTAGTTGTCAGCAAACCGGAATTTTCAAAATAACCTCCATCCAAAAAGAAACCTTTTTGCTCTACTTGAGCAGCAGGACTCATCACCGGGAATCTGTTTGAAGTACTGACAGCATCGTAATATCTTAAATCCATTTTGTCATCACTCAAAACCATATAACCGGGAAAAATAATCTTATCCCCCATATCCAATGAGAATGCAACACCCGGTTTTAATCCGGTAGATGCCGTATTGATTATTAGCGCCGGCAAATAGCCGTGCTTTTCATACATATCTCTCCATAGTGTCTGTTGTGACTGCTCCAAGACCAACCTATTAGTTTTTATTTCCGATACCAAACCGATATATTCTCTCATTGCAAAATATGCTCTATCTTTCCTATTTTCACCCTTTTTAGTAAATTGAGAAAAATGGTTTCTCACAAAATCATTAATCAATATTCCACTCATATCAATTGCCAAAATATTTAGCTCACCGATATCTTGAATTATACTATCAAGTTTGCTAGTGTCTTCCCTATAAAAATAGTCCAAAGCAAGAAAATTACTTAACCCGACAGCACCACCCGACACACCCGAAAGGCTAATGCATTTGTCCAATACAGCCGAATTGTTTTTAGATTTCTTTTTGATTTCATTCAGTATTAACAGATTCCATAGGTTTGATTTTAGTCCACCACCAAAGGAGGCGATTTTAATCATTTTTTTTGCTTTCATAGAGTCAATATGCTCTTTCAAATTTTTCTCATAATCTTTAAGGGTAATTACATTTCCTTTTTTTACAAAATCAAGTCTATAGATATTATCTTTACTCCTTAATACTTGTGAGCCAATGGCTAGCAATAACACAATAGCAAACGATACCGGTAAAAACACTTTGCTAAAATTTTCCGCTTTTTCAAGAGAAAGAACAAGGCTATTTTTAAACACAAAATGCGTATCCGGTCTAAAATTTTTATAAAAAAGGATGTGTTTTAAGGAAACAGTAATCAAAGCATAAACATTTATAATAAAAGCCAAAAGTATAATCACAGCGCTCATCATCGTCACCTTACCAATGCCCATGAGAATGAAAGAAACCAATAATATGGACAAAGCAAATATTCCTAATCCTCTTAAGGATTTAACATAAAAAACACTACTGTTGATTTTTACCAGCATTTTTTTCAACCAATCCAGCCAATTCGTCCCTTGATTAATAGAGGGCATATTTGACAAATCGTTTACACCATAAATTTTGTCATTTTGATGATCGCTCGTTTTCAATTTATTTAGTAAAGTATCATCGCCCCACACGTATTTCCACATTCCTTTTGTTAACCTGAATAATATATATGTCCAAGTATTCATCAACATTAAAATAAGTATCAATATCAGCCCTTGATATGACCATCCAATATGATAAGTATATATGATAATAAAATAGGCAAATGCATATACAATTGTTGATATCAAACTAAAAAGGTATGTATTACTCCATCTGGTTATGCTAGTAAAATATTTGCCAACATTTTCTCTTTTATTGTAAAATGAATCCATAAATAAAAGATATGTATCATTAGATTTATGAAACAAGAAGGCATAAATAGCTAAAATACCTACAGTGACAATCAATGTTGCAGAAAAAGCATCAACATGAGTCAAATGATATAAATCAAAAGCTTTTACTATGACATAAAACCACACAGCATATGTCAAAACGCCCAAAGAGTGTCTCATGTATTTTTTCCATGTACTTGTTTCTCCCTCGTAATGATAAGTAATGACGCCTAGACCTCCAATCGTATTATCAAGATACCATTTTACACGAGAATCCACTTTCCCGTTATCATCTCTTTTTTCTGTTTTATTAATTGCAAAATTGATATAAATCGGAAAGTGTGAGATAAACAATACTAATATATTGACTAAAACAAAAGAAATTATTAAGTTTAGTATCAAAAAAGAATCCGTTTCGTCTAGCAAATGGACAATCAGCGAAGCTCCCTGCGGCATAAATGTCAAACCAAAACCAATAATAACAAGAATAAGAATACTCAAAAGTGAAGAACTCAAAACATCACTAATTTTTTTCCAATTTGGAAGAATCTTAGCAACAGTAAAATAATAAACAAACATTCCTA
Organism: Saprospiraceae bacterium; assembly: GCA_026986005.1. Lineage (GTDB taxonomy): Bacteria > Bacteroidota > Bacteroidia > Chitinophagales > Saprospiraceae > JADJGA01. The sequence continues at coordinate 17,792 of JALSPK010000174.1, read as the reverse complement.
TCATAGCTGCAATAGCAATTGACTTCCCTATTTCAACAGAATGAAAATTTCCTTTACACCCCCAAAGATAGATGTAATTTTCCCAAAAATCAAAGAAAACACTTGCAAGAGCAAGAATCACAAATGTCCTTTTAAAAAACCCTTTATTAGGCCAAATATCCTCTCTTGCTTTTGTATTATTATAAAGGGCTCTAATAATTATGACTATAGAAATTGTAAAAAGCATATCGGCAACAAAAAAATACTTATAACTTGGAGAACTTTGAGCAATTGAGTACAAATCATCAAAGTACTTTGGATCCAAACCAAATTGTGGGTGTCCAATCAATGTTTCTTGACTAAACAATTTAGCAAAAACCAACATTAAAATTGATACAAATGCAAAGAATAAATAAGGGAAAAACAAACTGAGGAAAGGTTTTACTTTATTAAACATATTTAAATATTTTTACTGAAGCTATATCTATATATAGCCAATTATACTAAAAGTAACCTCTTGCATTTAATAGTGTCTGTCTATAAAGTCAATAAAATTTAAAAATAATCTTTTTGCGATATTTTTACTTTATTCAAATTACTGATGCTAAGGCATCACTAATCCTCAGAAAGATAAAAATCTCATCAAAAATCTTTATTTTTCAAAAATCAAGCACTTTATAGACAGACACTAAATTGTCTGTCTATAAAGTCAATAAAATTTAAAAATAATCTTTTTGCGATATAATGTAACTACACAGATAGAATCATTTTGGTATAAACACATTTGGAATTGGGAAAACAAACTACTATTTAATTCCTGTAAGTAAAAAAACACCATAACTGCCATATGGTTTTTCAACAACTCCAACCGTTTGAATTTTCAAATTTTTAAACCCGGCTTTTTTTGCTGTATTCAAAAAATCTTCTCTATCAAATCCAAAATGATAGACACCCTTATTTGATTTGTGGAAAGTGCCATTTTCTTTATCCAAATCAGCTAATGCAATCGTCCCGCCATTGTTTAACAATTCATAAAAACTTTCAAAGAGATTTAATGTGTCTTTCAAATGATGAATAGTCATTGATGATAAAATACCATCAAATTTTTGATTTAATTTATTCTTAGTTATGTCTATTTCTACTATATCAATTTCACAATCTATCATACTCCTTTTTTCATCCAATACATCATTCATTGATTTTGAAATATCAACAGCAGTTATTTTTCCAACATAAGGCGCTACTTTAGACAACAATAGTCCTGTTCCTGAGCCAAAATCCAATATACTTTGATTTTTATCATATTTTATTTCTGTTAATATAAGATTTGCAATATTTGTTACATTATCTATTTGAGCTTTCCCTTTATCATAATCTCTTGCTTTTCCATAGAATAAGTCTTTTTTATCAGATTTCATAAAATTATTTTTTTGCTATTACTTTGTAAATTGGTAAAAATAGGCTTAATAAACAATATTTTTAAATAATGTATCAAAATAAACAATAAACGGACAAAAACTAAATAAAAAAGCCACCGCTTAAAAAAACAGTGGCTTAGTACAAATTAAGTTATAGTATTACCAACCCGGATTTTGTGTAAGATTGGTATTTAAAGTCATTTGATCTAGAGGAATTGGCTCTAAGTATTTCTTATCATCCCAAGGTGTTCTTCTATCGCCCGGTTTTTGAGCATATAGATGACCATCATCTGTTTTCAATACTGTTATAGATGAATCAAACGGTACATTAGGATCTACTTTTACGCCATAAAAGCTATTGTCTTTATCATAGTAGCTTCCTTTAGCCCATCTGATTAAGTCCCATTTTCTGAATGGTTCCAACATAAGCTCGACCCTTCTTTCTCTTCTGATCTCCCACAATAATGGATCGACATCAGAGTCTCTATCATCGGCATTAAAACCAACGCCCATTGACAAAGGTGCTACTCCGGCTCTTGCTCTTAAAAGATTTATACTTTTATCAAGATCTTCCTGAGTAATATTACCAAGTTCGAATTTAGCTTCGGCATAATTAAGAAGGACTTCGCCAAATCTAAATATAGGTGCATCTGTTGTAGCTTCTACGCCTTGAGTAGGCTGACTTTTCACAATATCATAAGTCGCGTACTTTATAGGAGAAAACATCGGAATCCCTTTGCTAAATAATGCTACCAGTCTACTAGTATCAATAATCATATTCATCCTTTTATCTCTACCGACAGCAATACCAACTTCAGTGTTAAATCCATTTTGAGATGTTCTGATAGTATCTGTTGTATTAAAAGCCCATTCCGCATATCCGGGATGAGTAGCTCCATCGTATTTGATTGGTTTTCCATCAGCCATTAGAAATGAAGATACAGCAGAGTTGGAAAAACCAAAAAATGGTTCGTGAAAAATAAAACTAAGGATACTATGTCTCATATTCTCATTGTATTTCTTCGCCAAAATAATCTCAGAGTTTGAAGACAAGTCCTCGCTCGCAAATAATCCTGAATAATCGTCACTCAAGCTAAAATGAGCATTCATCAATTGAGTTGATGCATCAACACTTGCGTTTAATAATTTATTGATATCTGCACCAGACTCATTGTGGTATTTGAATGTAGTTGCTGCTGCTAAACATACTCTTGACTTTAATGCTAAAGCAGTCCATTTAGTAACTTCAACTTTACTTTGACTACTGCTTAGATTTTCAATAGCATAATCAAGATCTTCAACTATTTTATCTACTACAAACACTCTAGAGTCTCTTTTAGCGTATAATGCATCATTATCTGTTGGATCAACAGGTTCATCATAATAAGGAACATCTCCAAAACGTCTAACCTTATCCCAATACAAAAGCGCTCTAAAAAATTTACCGGCAGCTATATATCTCTTTTTCACCGATTCGTCTAAAGAAGAATTTGCTGTTTGTTTGATAAGAACATTGGCTTTACGAATACTAGACCAACTCCAATTGGTACCCGCTGCAGTAGCTGGAACTGTAGTCGGAAAGTCCAATTCTAGCCTTTGATCCAAGGCTATTACATCATCATTGTTAACTGAAAAGAAGTGATCTCCTCCAAAAAAGCCTCCATTACCATATCCTTTGAAGGCGCTATACAAACCGTATGTAAATGATTGTACGTTTGATTCGCTGGTCCAGAAGTTATCGTTTGTAAATTCTGTCTCAGGCTGTACATCTAAATACTTTTCACAACCTACGGTTGCAAAAACAAATAGAACAGCTAATAAATATGTTAATTTTTTCATAATTTTATAATGTTATTTGTAAACCAAATGAAAAGCTCCTCGTCTGTGGCAACTGTGTGCCGTAAAAAGACAATGAGCCATAATAATTAATTGTCGATTCAGGATCAACAGGAATGAAAGACTTTGTCCATTCCATTACGTTAAATGCTGAAAAGTATAATCTAAACTTATTAATAGAATATTTTTCAGTAAAACTAGTAGGAATAGTGTAGCCCAAACTGATTTCTTTAAGACGCAAATATGCCAAATTCTGAAGGTATTTAGTCTGTGGTACATAATTATTTCTACCATACATTAACATCTTTCCTCCATTTAGCAAACGTCCTACATTTTTAGTGTTTGGCAAATAAGTTCCTGCATTAGAAGCAAATGGTCTAGGATAAAAAGCATCAGTATTATCTTCTCTCCAATAATCTGTTTGATAATCATATAATACATCATAATGATAATCAGCTAATGCCACATTACCTGTTCCCCAATACTCTCTTTTACCAACTCCTTGTAAGAAAATACCAAAATCTATTGCTTTATAGTTTAATCCTGCTCTAATACTATATTCGTATCTTGGTGTTGTATTACCTATAACTTTTAAATCTCCATGGTCATCTTTAGTGAATTTTCCTTTATTCACTACTCCATCACCATTTAAGTCTTTGTATTTTACATCTCCTGCGCCTAAGTTAAATCCGGAAGTATATATATTTTTATCCTGAACCGGAATACCCTCTTTGAGATTACCATCACCATCGAAATCAGAAGATTGAAACAGTCTATCTGTTTCAAAACCCCATATCTCACCTATATTCATACCTTCGTAAAAATCTGAAAGTATACCTGATTCATTACTCCACTTGGTTATTTTTGCTTGTGCATCAGCTAAGATTCCTGTAACATAATAACCAAAATCTTTATTTGAATAATTTCTATAACCAACAGATAGTTCCCATCCGTTTGTTGTCATCTCTCCGGTATTTACCTTTGGTACATCAGCACCCAAAACGACAGGTAATTGCTCTCCGGGTCCTAACATATTCTTATTTTTTCTTTGGAACAAGTCAAACCCGACATCAATTTTACCGTCAAACAATCCCAAATCAACTCCAAAGTTCTTTGTCTCAATTGTTTCCCATGTAAGTGTAGAAGATACCACTTTTGGGTTTTGAAAGGTTTTTTCTTTCTGAGATTTGGTAATCCAGTTTGCATCATAATTATTAAGAGTAGGTACAAATACAAATTTTCCAACATCCTGATATCCAATTTGACCCCAAGAAGCTCTAAATTTCAAATTTGATACTTTTATCTTTTCTAAAAAGTCTTGTGCAAACTCTTCCTGCGACAATCTATATGCTATAGAAGCAGATGGGAAGAAAGCAAAACGGTCGTTTTTAGGAAATCTGGAAGATCCATCTATTCTTCCATTCAACTCCAATAATATTTTTTCTTTAAAATTGTAATTAAATCTGGAAAAGAAACCTAAAACTCTCCAACTACTTTTAGAATTGTCTGCAAAAGCGTCTCCAATCGCAGTTGCTATTTCAGGCAAATTAGGATCCAATAAGAATGGTCTTCCTGCTGTAAGAAAAGAATAATTATTCTGCTCTACATTGGTACCTCCAAGCAATGAAAAAGTATGATTCTCCATTGATGTATTGGTATACCTTGCAAATGCATTAAAAGAATACAACTTATTCTTGAAAATATCATAGCTTGTCTTGTTTCTTGATGTAGAAGAAGCATAATAAACAGGATCAAACTTAGGCGTATGACCACTACTCCACCAATTGATAAGAGGCACAGACCCTCCTTTTACATGCAACTCTTTATCCGTTTTTGAATAAGAAAAGTTTGTAGTAAAATCTAACTTTTGAGTACCTCGATCAAGCAAATTCAATACTGTTTCAATAGTATGTCTTGAATAATCTCTATCAGTTACAGACCTGTTGGCATTTCTAATAAAACCTATAGGACCTATGAAACTAGCTCCTGCAGGTGCTCCAAAATATGTACCATCTGATACCCCATATGGAAAATTGTTTGGCCATCTCAATGCATAAAACAATTCACCAAGTCTTGAACCGGCTCTATAACTAAATGGTTCTTCATATGTACTTTTAGCAAAAGCTCCTCGGTAATTCAATGTTGCCCAACTATTCAGTTTAGCTGAAAAATTTGAATTCAACACATTCTTTGACAAAGTCTCCGTATTCACTTTCAATAATCCTTCATTTGAATTATGTCCAAAAGAAATATTGTAAGTAATGTTATCGCTACCACCGCTCACGGATATATTGTGTGTTGTATTAACTGCCTTGTCATTCAATATCTGACCAAATACATCCCAACTCCTATACCCGTAAAACTGACCGTCTTTCACCTCAAAATCACGCTTTTCTTTCATGACATCATCGTTCAATTTACTACCTAAATAACCATAATCTTTTTCCCATTGAATACTCTTATCACGCCATTCCTGACCGCCCATACCAAAAGCAAATGGTGCTCCACCATTATTCCTTTCCTTTGCTGTATGAATGGCATCCATAAGAAACTCCATAGGAGCATGTTTAATATTCCAAATAGGTTTATTAAAAGAAATATTATTGGAATAAGTAACAACAGGCTTACCTTTCTTTCCTTTTTTTGTACTAATAAGGATAACTCCAAATGCCGCTCTTACCCCATATATTGAAGTAGATGCAGCATCTTTTAAAACAGAAAAACTGCTAACTGCTTCCGGATTGACATCAGATAACCTACCTTCAACACCATCAATCAAAACAAGTGGATTACTGGCACCATTAACAGAACCGTATCCTCTCAATTTGATATTAGCTTCTTGATTTAGTTTACCTGTAGCATGTGTAATTGTCAAACCCGGAACAACACCTTTTATATTTCTGGTGATATCTTGAATTGGCTTACCCTCTAATGTCTTTGCTACATCAACAGTTGATACCGCTCCGGAAAGATTTTCCTTCTTTTTGCCGCCATAGCCAACCATTACGATTTCCTCTAGAGATACATTATCTGACTTAAGTGCAATGTTAAAATTGCTCTGTTCCCCAACAGTAATTTTTTGTGTCACATAACCGATGTACGAAAACACGATAATAGATTTCTTTGAAGGAACATTCAAAGAAAATTTACCATCTAGGTCTGTAATCGTTCCGATAGTAGATTCATCAACACGAACCGATGCGCCAATTAAAGGCTCACCTGAATCCGAATCGGTTAAGACTCCTTCTATGTTTATCTGCGAAAAAGCTATTTGCGCAAAAAACATCAACAGGACAATTAGTAAAAATTGATTTTTTTTCATAGACTCTTTTTTAAAAAATTATATAATAGCGATGAAAGGTGAAAACCCCATCATCAATCGTTTCCTACTAAAAAATTATATTCTTACATTCAGTCATTTACAATTTAAATCAAATTCATAAATACAAAAAACATACTATTCTATTGTCGAACATTTTACTTTGACAGAATATAATATATCCCGCATAGGTACGAAAAAAAATAATAAACCACAAAAAAAATGGTTTTTTTTTGTTAACTCAAATACAGTCTAAACAAAAAATAATAATTATAAACATAGCGCTCATTGATTATCATATTAATGTAGTATTTATTGGAAAATTTACTTTGTTATTACCACGATATATAAACTCTAGACATATTTTTTTACCTTTAAATTATTGTAATAAAATAAAAATATCATCAAAAATCTTTATTTCTCAAAAATCAAGCACTTTATAGACAGATACTATTTAGTTAATAAAACACTTGTTTCATAATAAAAGCAACAATTCTACGATTATTATTAGGGATAATAGAAATACAATATGAAAAACTTAATATATTATACACTTATATCAACACTCTTTGTCACATCTTCTTGTAAGACAAAAAAAACAGTTATTGGAACCGGCAAAAATTACAAAAGTTCAAAACTCTTTAAAAAAATAGAAAAGTCTAATATTGACTATGATTGGTATAGTTACAAATCTAGTGCCACAGTTTTTTATGAAGGAACTACAATTGGTGGTATGCTTGAAATAAGAATAAAAAAGGATGAAGTTATATGGATGAGTGTAAAAAAGTTTGGTTTTGAAATTGCAAGAGTATTAATCAGACCGGATTCCGTATTTATAATAGATAGATTTAATGGTAAATACATGACTAAGTCTTTTGATAAATTTAAGAATCAATATGATATTCCGGTTGATTTTAACACTCTCCAAGAATTATTAGTTGCTAATAGTATTATTAAAGGGCAAAAACCGGTAGTAGGTGAAATCAAAGATCAAATTTACACCTTAAAGACCCGAGGCCAAGACATAAGTATTTTATACCAAATGGATTCTAAATACAAAGTACTAAAAACAAAATTCAAAAATAAAAATGATAAAAGTCTTGAAATAGATTTTTCAAATTTCAAATTAAAAAAAGGAAAAGAAATTCCTTATCGAAGAAAATATAGTTTCCCAAATAGTACAAATCCAAAATATTTTTTAAATTTGAAGATTAAAGATATTAACAAAAACAAAGTTCAAAAAATAAAATTTGAAATACCTAAGAAATATACCAAGATGTAGTTTACTTACTATATTTATCTTCCTTTCTTTTTACATTACTGCTCAAGATAGAAAAACACTTGAAGCGGAACGAATGCGTATTATTGACAAGATAGAGTTTACTTCCAATATATTGAAGAAAACAGAAAAAGACAAGACAGCAACTATTGATTTTTTAAACTCTCTGCAAAGTCAAATAAGTAATAGAAAAAAAATTATTAAAAATTTGAATACCCAAGTAAAGCAGATCAATAAAGAAATTGAGCAAATGGTTAATAGACATGAACAACTGCTAAATAAAAAATCAAGGATAAAAAATAATTTCTCACTAATATTAAGATCAAGTTACATTCATAGTTTATCAAAAAATAAATTTCTTTTTCTACTCTCATCTACTGATTGGGAAAATTTTATGGATAGGAAAAGATATTTAAAACAGTTCAACCTATATACTAAAAAAAGGATAAAAGAGCTAAGGGAAAAAGAAATCCAACTAAAAGAGTTGCTTTATAAAATTAATCTCGAAAAGAAAAATTATGAATCACTAGTAAAAGAAGAAAAAGAAAATATTTTTAAACTTAAAGAAGAGTCCGCGCAAAAAGATAAAGTATTAAAAAAATTGAAGAAAGAAAGGAAAAATCTACTACTAGCTCTTAAAAAACAAAAAAAACAACGCGAAAAGCTTAATAAAAGTATAGAAAGTATTATTTTGAACAACCTAAGTGGTGGTAATTCTGTTATTGCAAAGAGTGAAACAAAAATTGCATCAGATTCCTTTGAAAATAATAAAACAGAATTAAGATGGCCTGTAAGTAATGGTTATATTTCATCACACTTTGGTAAGCATCACCACCCTACTATAAAAGGAGTGTATAATTTCAATAATGGAATTGATATAAGGGCAGAACCATATAGTGAAGTTAAATCTGTTTTAGAGGGTAAAATTGTGGGACTGATGCACATTACGGGATATAATTGGATGATTATTGTAAAACATGGCAAGTATTATACTGTATATTCAAAACTGGAAAAAGTAACAGTATCAAAAGGGGATATGGTTAATAAAAATCAAACTTTAGGCAATATTGGAAATAGTGGAATACTTCATTTTGAAATATGGAAAGAGAAAACTAAACTAGATCCTGAAAAATGGATTATTAAAATTTAATATATGAGTGACCATTGGCAGTTAGGAAAAAAAAGCAAAAAAACATACATAAAGCAAGAACTTGAAAAAGCAATTTTAGTAGGTGTAATCTATAAAAACACAGTAGAAGAAGTAAAGATATATTTGGATGAATTAGATTTTCTAGCTAAAACAGCAGGAGCTACAACCGAAAAAATATATACACAAAAAATGAATCAACCTGATAAGCGGTTTTTCATAGGGAAAGGTAAAGTTGAAGAAATAAAAGAATATATTGAAAAAAGAGGGGATATCGATATGGTTATTTTTGACGATGACCTAACCGGCAAACAAACTATCAATCTTGAAGAAGCATTAGAAGTAAAAATCGTAGATCGTAGTACGCTTATCCTGGATATATTTGCCAAAAGAGCCCAAAAAGCTCAAGCCAAAGCTCAGGTAGAATTAGCACAGTTGCAATACCTTCTCCCTAGACTTAGAGGGCTGTGGACTCACCTTGAAAGACAACGTGGCGGTATTGGGATGAGAGGTCCAGGAGAGATGGAAATCGAAACAGATAGACGTATCGTCAAAGACAAGATAAAGAAACTCAAAGACAAACTCATTGTCATTGACAAGCAAGACCAAACTCGCAGAAAACGCAGGGACGAGATGATTAGAGTTTCTCTTGTAGGCTATACTAATGTCGGTAAGTCAACATTGATGAATCAACTTACCAAGTCAGATGTTTTTGTTGAAAACAAACTATTTGCAACCTTAGACACGACTGTAAGAAAAATGGTTATTGGACGTATGCCTTTTTTGCTTTCGGATACAGTTGGGTTCATCAGAAAATTGCCTCATCACTTAATTGAAAGTTTTAAATCAACATTGGATGAAGCTAAAGAAAGCGATATTTTACTGCATGTTGTTGACATTTCACACCCTCAATTCGAAGACCAAATAAATACCGTCAATCGTACACTAAAAGACATAGGGGCAATAGACAAAACTACATTTTATGTTTTTAATAAAATAGATCTATATAGAAAAAATTACTTTGATGACTTACTTGATCAAGAAACTAAAACTCAAATAATCACTCAACTCGAAGAAAAACTGCGTAACAATTATGGCGAAAATGTGATTTTTGTTTCAGCCCTAAGCAAAGAAAATATCAATACTTTTAGAGAAAAACTTGGAGTTCTGATAGAAGAAAAATACATGGTCAGATATCCGTACAAGAGCCATTACTGGTAGCGAAATAGATCATGTTTTTTAATTTCGTGAATTAGCAAATAATCTAAAATAATTGGCTTTTGTAGGTAACTTTACAGTCTGACGGTTTGTATATGCGTAGTTGCGGACTTTAAAGCACTTACTTTTCGGTCTAGTACTGTACTTTTTCCAAAGGTACAAACTTTGAATTTAGCACAAAACCGCAATTACGTATATTTTTTGTTGTGCCTAGTGTATTTTATCCATTCTCTTAAATATTTCAGAGGAAAGGGCATTACTGTTAAATCTCCATTCTTCACAAAATCAACATTCATAAGTGGTAATAATTCTTCAAATATAAATTCAGATTCATTTATTTTTTCGATTTCCCTTATGACAGATGCTCTTGATATTTGTTGTTGAATACCTGCACCTTTAATTCCAACAAAATAAAACTGTCTTTCATTTTCTACATAGTGATGAATATCTAATTGACTATCTAAAATTTCATAACGTGTTTTATCTCGCAAGTACGATTTTAAAACTTCAGATGTTTTATCCTTTATGATTTCAGTTATTTTTTTCTTATCAGTTCTGCTAGGAAAACAATTTAATAAAGAGAGTTTATTCCATTTTTCAAGCGAATTTATTTTTTGGATGAATTCGTTTTGTTTTGGAAGTTCAAATACTTCTTCTACATAAGAAATTACTTGCTGTTTATTTATCTTTATATTTTCACTCTCTTTTGACAATATCTCATAAATAGATTCAAATTCTGGTAAAGAAAAATTTTCTGTTTTCTTGATGCTGTTGATATTTCCTTTATCGTCTTTTAATATAAATTCAGTATTTGAATCTTCATCAAAAATATTGCAAAGTTCATCATACTCATTTTGGTTAAACAAATGTCTTTCAAATTGTTCAAATTCAAGTTTACCATTTGGATATACAGTAACAAAGAAAAAATCATCTTCAACTTTATTTCCAAAAATCCACTTATCATTAAAACTGTACTTTTTCCAATCAATTATGCTGATTTGATTACTTTGAATATCATTTTTTATTATCAGTTCTTTTATAATGGCCTTTATTGATGCTTTTGAATTAATTTTAAAATCTTGCAAAGTAATATGTTGAATATTTGAACTTGATTTGTACGGATCAATCAAGTTATATCTTGAATAATATGCTCTATTCTGAATAAGTTTAATGTTAAACCCATTTTTACTTTCCTTTTTTGAAATTTTCAATTTACTCAAAGGTGATATTAAATTTATTTCCTTTATCAAATCATTTATCACTTCTAATGAATCATCATCATTTATGCTATCAATAAGAGTGATTTTGAAAGATTGTTTTTCAATTTTAAGGGAATTATTAAACCTAATTACATTACTAATACTTACTTTGTTAAATGAAATATTTATGTAATTTGAAAGTTTATTTTCAATACTTAACATTACATCATTTAATAGACCTAATTTGGTAATTTTAAAATCTTCTAAATTTTTAAAATCTAAAAAAGGAATATTATTTTTCTCAAGTTTTCCGTTTTTTTGAGTTTGTTTTAATATAAACTGGTTTTCTACTTTTTCATCTGAATTCAATACACGTTTTAATGTATTTGTAGCGTGAACAAAAGTATATTTTGCATAATCTCTAAATTTCTTTTTAGAAAAATCCATTTTTTTAAAAAGCAAAACATTTGAAAATGTTCTTACATTTAACTCTAACGATAATGACTTATTTATTTTAAATTCTAATCCTACTATTTTAAATATTTGTTCTTTCTCTCTGGTTTTACTTATTTTGAAATGATTGGTATTAAATAAATATAACTTCCCAGTCAAATTATTAAATGAAAGACGTTTATGTTTGGGTGTAGATATTGAGTTGATTAGTAATTGTGATAATAAGTGTCTAGGTATTTTATTTAACTCATTTTCTGAATCTATAATTTTATATACTAGAGTTTCGCTAAATTTTAAAGATTTTAATTTTAATGATAAATCTATTTTTTCAAAATCATATTTGTCAAATAATGCAAAAAAAGATTTACCTTGTTCAAAGACAATACTTTTGGTTTTTAATGTTAGATTAATTTCGTCTAAAAATAATGCTCCATATTTTATATAATTATCAGTTGATGAGAATTGTACAATAGAAAAATCATTTAAAATATTAGCAAATTTCAAATCAATTTTCAAGGTATTTATTTTGCAATATTTCATTTTATGGAAGCAATTTTATTATTTCTTGGTTGAATTTTTTTGTTTCTGTATTCCATAAAAAAGGAATTTCTATAATCCTTTTATCTGTTGTAGGAATTGATTTTCTTTCTACTGAGGATAAAATGTTAATGATAAATACTTTGTACCCTTTTGTTGTATCAAGTTTTTCGCTAATCTTTTTGAGTTGTTTTTTAGCATCAATTTTGGTGTTTTCTTTCCAATGTTTAAAATCAATATAAATGTCTTTATTCTTTATTTTAAAATCAAAAAGTTCGTAATTTTCTAATGACAACTCTTCTAATTCAACCTTGTATTGTGTTTCAATAATAAATTTTCCAATTTGTTCTCCCAATGCTCCTTTGTATATGTTATTAAATAATTCAGGTGGTAAAATGAATTTATTCTTTTTAAAACTAGTAGCCCAATTATTCTTTTTAAAATAACTTTCAACACCTTCTATTTCCATCAACTCTTTTAACCTTGCGGATTTTTCAGAAACTTTAAAAGTCAAAGAATCATTGAATGATACTTCAATACTAGCATAATCTTCTTCTTGATTATATGAATAATTATCATTTGCCAAAGGTAATTCTATATATAAATCTAAAATTCTATTAAGACCTAGTTTTGAAATATCATCCGTAGAAATAGTAGGGAAACATAAACACATATTTCTTAAAGATTCCCATTCTTTTTTTTGATTTTCTTTCCAATTCCAATCTGAAGAAATAAATTTCTTTATTAAAGATGTTATCTTCCTATTTGTTGAATTTGCTAAATTAACAAATTGTTTATCGTCAATTGAGTTTAATCTGTTCTTTTGTTTTGAAGATTTTACAAGTGCTTTAAACTCATTTAAAACGATGTTGTTATCCACATCAAAATCACAAATAAGTTTATCAAGTTCTTCATCTGCGTAAATATAAATATTTGATGATTTTAGATTTGTTCTACAAATCCTACCAATTGCTTGAATTATATATTTAGCAAAATGTTGCTTTATATTTTCATCTTGATAAAGAAACCCATTATTTGGATTTTCTAGTTTTTTTGTGTTGTTAAATGATGCTAAAAGGTGCTTAAAGGCAATAGTAACTTGTCTATTTAATTGTTTAATTGATATTTTACCTGCTTGTGCTAGAAATTCAAGTTGAAATAAATATCTAATAAATCCTTCTTCATTCAAATCTTTGCTTATCTGTTGAATAAGATGTGTTGGTTTGTCAAGATAGATTGCATTTATATCTGTTTTATTCTCTTTATTCCAATTAAATAAATCTTCATCTTTAACATCAACTAGTTCTTTGGGGTTTGGTGCAGTGTATTGTAAGTTTTGACCAGCCCCCATTGTTTGATACATAGAGATAATAAAAACTTTTTTATCATCTTCTAATCTAGAAATGAAAGATTGTTTTTTGTTATCAAAATCATTGCTATTGATTATTGCGTAAGCATTCTTTACATTATATTTCAATTTTCCTTTTTCGTTTTCTTCTGAAAACAATTCAATAGTATTAGTTGTATTTTCAATTAAAATTGAAAATATTTCTTCTAGAATTTTCAAGTTTAAATTCTTATCAAAATATTTTGGCTCTTTATTAAGTAAACACAAAAATCCTTTTATTTTATCCTTTAATAAGAATTGTTTAAATGAAAAACCAATTTTCAAATAACGATAAAAAAGGTAATCTGTTATTTTTGGATTATTATTTTTAAGTTCCCCTATGATGTCAAGTGCTAGTTCTTTATCTTCAAAAAGTTTTTCGAAATCTGATTCGTAATTTGAGAAAGAAAGCCATTTAGTTTCAATTTTAACTTTGTTGTAATACTTATTTTGTTGATTGAATAAATTAGAAAGAAGTCCCTTCTCATTTTTGTTTAATTCAAAAAAACTATTACCTAGTTGTCTTTTAAAATATGACACATCATAGTTTCCAGTAACCGTTTTTACCTTTGCGGTTGCTGAAATTCCAATAATTTTAGATTTTTCAGCAAGTTTTAAAATGAATTTTTCAGGTGTATTTTGAAAGTTGTAAATAAAAATTTTTGTTTTTGATTGATGTGAATCATCATCAACAAAATCATAATATCTAAATCCGTTTTCATAAACACTTAAATCATAATTTAATTCAAATTTATCTTTTTTAGTTCTTTCTCTTGCACTTAATATATTTTCAATGATGAAGGATTTATATCTGCTATCTAAACCAAATTCTTCAATAACGGAACTTAAAGCAAGGTCAAACGTGAATTCTATTCTATTCGGATTTTCTTGTCTTTCTTGCATTTCAAGCTGTTGGTAGTTTTCTGAAATACTTTTAATTATACCACTAAAATAATTTACAAAACCTTTAATTTGATTAAGCAAGGCAACAATGTTTTCTCCCGAATTAGGACGTTCAGTTTCAAAAATAATTTCATTTATTTTTGAACTATTGTTGGTGTTAAGCCTTATAAATCGTTTGTTATTTCTATAAACAGAGTGATATTGAAAATCGTGAAATAATAAATTTCTTTGATTTTCATTTTCATCATCTTTGTTATTTGTTTTGAAACTATAATTAAGATTATATCTTTGTACAATTTCTTCAGCTTTTTTTAGTAGAATTTCTTGGATATTTTCTAGATTAAGATTATATCCTTTTTCAATCAATTCTTTTCTTTTCTCAGAATGAGTTACAAATTTTTGAGGAAATATGTTTTTAGATAATGCCCAATAGATCTCAGTAAATAAATGAATAAAATCTATTCTTTGTTTTCTCCCTTTTTCGATTATGTTCTTTAGTAGATTGTCTTTTGTAGCATCAAATTCATCAATGAATATTATAGCATCTTTAGTTATATCATTTTCAAGGAATGAATATGAAGGTTCAACTAATGTACTGTTTTTAAAATAGAATTTGTCAATACTTAAAAAGAATACTTTTCTTTTTGAAGAATAAACTGCTGGATATAATTCTCCTATCCATTTTATTTTGTTGTCTGTTTGTATTGCTTTTATTCTTTCATTTCTATTACTGTAATTTTCTTTTAAAAATTTTTCAATTATCCGCCTGAATTGAGGTTCAAGTTCGTTTCTTAACTTATCCTTCATTTCTTTAACAATACCTTTAAATTCAGGGTTAGTTTCGTGTTTCTTAATTTTATTTAGAATTGAAACAATTGTGTAATAAACTTTATGATTTTTAAAATATTTGTCTATTGAATCATCAACTAAATGAAAGCGTTTTAGTAAATTTTCAGAATTAGAGTCTAGAAATGTAACGTGCTTGTCAAATTCGTGTTCTTTTCCATTTGGAACAAAAAAATCTGTTTTTAATTCGTCAAAAGGTAAGTTCTTCTTTAAGTTGGTGATAAAAAATATTTTTCTATTTTCTTTGCAATAGTCTTTGTAGTTTTCAAATATCCACTTTAATACATTGTGTGTTTTTCCAGAGCCAGTTGGTGGATTGAACAACAATAATCCATTTTCCTTATTGCAATAGTTGTTCAGTATGTTTATCATAGATTTTTTTCGTTTTTTTTCTGGCATTAGGCACAACGATTTGAATATGGTGCGTTTGGCATTTTAACGCTCCAAAGTTTCAATTTTGCACTATGTTTATTTATTACTATCATCTTCATTTTTAGCACTATCTGCCAAATGCACTATATTTTTTGTTGTGCATAGTGTTTTTATTCGGGAACATCAAATTCTTGTATTTCAATAAACCTATATATTGTTTTTAATTTTTTTAAAATTCCTTTAATTTGAATATTTTTTTTAAGAATATGTGCATTAACAGCATCTTGATAATTTGCACTATTTAAACGAGCCTTTACTTTGATAGGCATATTATCTAAAATACTAGCAAAAGTAATTTCATTTCTCTCTCCATCAGGATCAGTAGATTTTAAAGTTATAATTCTACCGATTAGAGTTCTTTCATTTTCTTCATTTAGCGTTTCATTAATGCTTTGAATCAAGTTAGATAACTTTATAAGGTTTTCATTATAAATATTTTCTGTATTTATCTTTATCGAATCTTCAATGTCGCTAAAATAAAATTCGATATTCCTACTTTCTGTTTTATCGTAAATCTTTTCAATATCTTTTAAAATATTTAAGTTAATGTTAGATAGATTTTCTTCTAAATGGATTTCATCAAATTGCCCATTAGAATCAAAAACGGAATTTTTAACATATCTTATAACTGATTTCAATTTTGCATTTATTTGATTAGCCCTTATTTCTTCATCAAATAATTGAGGTTCCCTTATAACTTCATTGGAAGGTAACTCTACTTTGGCTATGAAACTTCCCACTTCTGTTTGTAAAAAATTACAATAATTTAAGTATCTATATGCTTCTGCTGGACTTGATTTAATTTGAATATCAGGATGCATTACAAATGAAGCTGTATCAAGTAAAAGGTCTTTAAGTCCATCTATTAATTCTTCAAATCTTTTGAATCCAATTTTCCCATCTTTGGTTTGGTTATCGTGAATTCTAATAGATAAAATGGTATTATCTTCTTCAATTATTATTTCAAGTTCCTCATTAGATATTTCATAGATGTCCGCTAATAGAAATAATGTGTTTTTCAAAAATTTAGTATAATCTGAACTATCAGGATTACTGGGAATGGGAAGTTCATATTCTTCTTCAAACCCTAATGAATCAGGTGCACGAAAATATTGAAACTTTTCAGTTTCTCTACTTTGAATCCATCCACGATTCTGAATGTATGATATTATTTTCGTATTTGTTATCATCTGTAATGTTGAGCAAATAAAGTATGAAAAAAATCCATTCCAATTTTGTTTTCATAAGGAATGTTTATTCTTATTGTATTTTGATTTTGTGTTTCTACCATTTCATCAGATGGATAGAAGTAGTAAACACGCTGATTCATATTTAAATTTACTTCTCCTATTTCAGCCCATTGATTTCTGTCATTAGGTAGTATGGCTAAAATCAAAACAAGTGGTGCATTTCCATCATTAAACCTTTCTATTAAATCATTATATGTTTTTGCTTCCAAGTCAAATTTTAAATGATCTTCATTGAAAATAATTCGATGTTCCTCTGTGGCTTTTAACTGTAATTCTATGTACTGACCTGAATGAATATGTCTTATTTTTCCATTTCTTGATAGAATTTTATCATAAGTAACAGAAAAATCAACTCCTCCAGTATCATCAGGTACTTGTAATTTGTAACCATTATAATTAGCTACAACAGCAACAAATGCATTCGAAAGTTTTTCTTTTATCTGTTCTTCTGTCATTTAATATTCTGTTTTACATTATGCACAACGGTCAATGATAAGAGGAGGACGCAGCGATAGCAAGTCTTCATCTTATCTACTGTTAGTCGCCGTTCATTTTTATTTTTTGTTTTGTTCTTTTACAATATTTACCG
>JALSPK010000173.1 GCA_026986005.1 Saprospiraceae bacterium | reverse complement strand
AACAACACTCAATCCTAAAAGTAATATTATTATTCCAATATGGATTTTGCACCATGGTTTTGACATAATTAACAAGATTTACAACACAATAAAATAATCAAATTGTATCATACAAACTTAACCACCTGCGCAATATCCGAAAATTATTCTATTTTTAAAAGTTTTTTACCGTATTTTCCGGCTTTTATATAGTAAATTCCCGGTTTTAGCACGTTCAAACCTTTTATTTTAATACTATTTAATCCTTTATTTATACCCACAAGATCGGATTTTATCAATTTTCCGTTACTATTATACAATTCAATACTTATACTGCTTTTATTTTCAAATAATAAATCAATAGACAGTTCTTCATTAAACGGATTGGGATAGACTTTTGTGATATCTGAGCGCAAATTATTTTTATTTATTTCATAGTCCCTGTATTGAATTGTATTTTGATTTATCAATGATAAAGAATTTTCTATATCTACTATACCTTCCGAATTTACTATATTTTGTAGATTATCATTGTATTTTGCTCCTTCGAGAAGCAAAGTTTTTATTTCCAAAGGGTCAAATTCATCAAAATATGTTCCCAATATAGCCGCCATTGCCGAGACATAAGCTGTGGATTGAGAGGTGCCGCTCATCAATACCATTTGTCCGTTGAGTATATATCCCGGTACATTTTCGCCAATGGCACAGATATCCGCAGTAGCATATCCGTAATTGCTAAAATAACTAAGGCTGGTATCGCAGGCATTGGCTGATACCGTAAGTATATTTTCACAAGGATAGGAAGCCGGATAAGACTTGAGATCATTATTATCCAGATCAATTGCATTGTTTCCTGCCGATGTCACAAATAGTATCCCATACTTTCCTGCTGTCTCTATGGCTATTTGCAATGGAGATTTAGCGCTACTCTCCTCTGCATAAAAAGACCAACTAGCATTGATAATATCGGCACCTATGTCAATACTATGATCTATAGCCCGTATAATATCCGACAGTTTACCTATGCCTTGATTATTGTGTGTTTTTGATTCGAACATAGATATTCTATTACCTGTATCAAGGGTCAAACTGTTTATCATCGTAGTGATATGGGTACCATGTCCATTGTCGTCCTGAGCATCTGCGGTATTAGTTATAAAATTGTAATTTCCCGATATATTTGTAGAAGTATTGTTTTCTTCTGCATAGTTAAAATCAAAACCCGTATCAAGTATATCCACTATCACATTGTTTTGTCCCTGTAAATGTGAGGTATAAAAACCGGTGCATTGTTGACTCTCGTCTTGAGATGATACATTTTGGATAATTTTTTCTATTTTATAGTTATAAGAAAAATTATTAGTTGAATTTTTTTCTTCTTTACCATCATCATTATCATTTATCCAGGTATCATACAGGTCATTCATTTGAGATATTTGGATGGTATCGATATAGAAGGGGAAGTTTAATACTTTCCAGTAACGTATTTTGGAGTATGGAGTAATCCATACCTGGTATGAGTTGTATATATCGAGAAGAGAGTCGATGGTATTTTGGGAAACATCCGGTTCAAAATATACAAGATATCCGTCGGATTCTTTTTCAGGTGGAGCAATAGTATTATTATTTTGAGCTAAAGCGATGTTTAATGCAAAAAACATTAAAGCAGCTATAAAAATGTATTTTTTTATTTGAATAATTGTTTTCATGGTATTAATTTTTTTAGGTTAATAAATATTTTATCTTTACAGTTCAATTTTTGTAAAGAGACAAGCTGCTTGTAATATAAGTATGAAGAAAATGTATTTTTGTGACAGGTGCATTTTGATTTATTTCTTAAGAAGTGGCGTATGTGGTTGATAAACAAATACATATACGGTGTGTTAAAATTTCAAATAGCGAATGTTTGATAATGTATTTATTAGGATTTGGATTTTTTTAAGTAATGTATTTTTGTTTTGTATTATATTAATTATCTTTGGCACAGTATTTTAATAAAATTATGAAAAAAAACCTCGGGCTTAACGAAAAGCAATTCAATGAATTGGTCTCTAGATTGAAGAAGGGAGATGATGCTCTTTTTGAGCTGGCTTATAAAAAGTTAGTAGAAGACAATATAGAACTTCTTAAAAACCGTTATAAAATAGAAGACTTTGATGCCAAAGATGCTACTCTAAATGCATTGTTTAGTTTGAAGAAAAAGCTTTTAGACGGTAAAATAAGGTATGATAATATCAGATTTATTTTTTCGAAAATGGCATATCATGAATATATTTTATTAATGCGAGCAAGAGAAAGGTCATTGAATCCGGAGGGTAAAGTTATATCAATTTATACAAAAGATGGAGAAGGCAGTCTTGAATTTACGGAGGATGATTTTGAATCATTGAAAATAGCAATGTCAAAACTGGATAAGATTTGTTTGAAGATAATTAAATCGGTATTTTATACACAACTAAAACTAAAAGAAATAGCAGCGGTTTTAAAGATGAGTTATGATAATATTCGTAAAAAGAAGCAAAGGTGTTTGGAGAAACTTACCGGTATCATGATGAAAAATTAATATTATTTTTAATGCCTGTAGGATTGAGAAGATTGAAGAAATTTTAGATTATTTAAAAAAATATTAAAATTTTGTGTCACAAAATTAAGATTTTTGCATACTATAGGTGAAGAGAGGAAAGATTGACGGATTGAGGGCTAATTTAATAATGCTTAAATAAAATAAAAATGTTGGATAAATATTTAAATAAAGAATTAAATGAAGATGAAGAGTTTTTTTTGATGTCAGAATATTTCAAGGAAAAAGAAAGGAGAGATTTTAAACAAAAATGGAACAGGATATTAGAAGAGGGTGATAAAAAAGCGGAGGTTAAGGAAATTTCATTTTTCAGAAAGCATACTTCAAAATTTGCAGTTGCAGCTTCTATTGTTGTTTTGCTTGGAGTTTTTGGAATAGTAAAATACAATTTAGGCATAGGAATAAACTTTACGAATACTTCAAAAGGTAAAATAATAAAATTGAACAAAGAGATTAAAAGTTATTCTGAGTCATTTGAAACCGGCAGAAAAGAAAAAGAGCTGTTTTTAAAATTTAACGCACAAAAGTATGAAGAAGTAGTAAATCTAATAGATCGGAGTTTAAAAAGTCGTGGAATTGTTTCTGAAGACAGCTTATTAATAGCTTCTTTTGCAGCGGTAAAATTGGAGAAATATGAAAAGGCAAGAAAATATGCAAATAAGATTAGACCGGATTCTAAATACTATGAAATGGCTCAAAAAGTAATAACGTCCCTTAAATAGTGACTGTCCATAAAGTCAATTAAATTTAAAAATATTGCTTTTGCGATATTTTTACTTTATTAAAATTGCTGATGCTAAAGCATCACTGATTCTCAGAAAGGCAAAAATCTCATTAAAAATCTTTATTTTTCAAAAATCAAGCACTTTATGGGCAGACATCAAATAAAACAATGATAGTATTCATAAGCCGGCTATAAAACAAGCCGGCTATAAGAATAACATGATAGAAATCAAATTCCTATCAACAGCTTTCTAATTACGATTTGGTTTTTCAGTTTTATCTTTACAAAATATAAACCCTTATTTACGTCTCTAATACTGACGTGATTTGGTTTATTACTTATGTATATATTTACTGTTTGTACTTTTTTACCGGATACACTATACAATCCCACTTCAGCTTTTTCGTCATTGTAGCCTTTAAAACTTAAATAGAATGATTTGGATGCGGGATTTGGATAAAGATTGATTTGATTGGTATTTGCCAATTCTACAAATCCCGTTGTTTTCTCAATACAAATTGTTGTATCTCTTGAGCAATTAGTAATGGTATCCGTGACCAACAATGTATAGCATCCGGCGATATCAATATTCTCAAGATTTTTTGATTTACTAGTAAAATCATTGGGACCTGCCCATTTGTATTTATAATTTCCGGTATTATTGGTAGAAACAAATACATTGCCTTGTTCATCATCGGTTATATTGTTAGTACTATCAATATTTATTATTATTTCATCAGGTTCTTCTATTGTAAAAGTATCTACTGCTATACATCCCAATGAGTCAGTAACGGTAACAGAATACTCGTCGGCACAAAGACTTTCAAGATATCCGGTAGTATTACCATTACTCCATTCAAAAGTAATAGGTCCTGTTCTGTTTATAACATTATCGACAATAATAATACCGTCACAATCACCGTAACAAGTAACTCTCTTTGTTTGTGCATTTATACCCAAAACATTGCATTCAAACTTATTGATTACCGTACTATCAATAACAGTACAACCATTTTCATCACTGATTGTAACATAATATTTGCCGGGAGCCAAACCATCAATCATTGATGAAGTATCTCCTGTACTCCAAAGTATGTCGTAAGGCATAACTCCACCTTTAGGGTTGATTTGCGCAATACCGTCATTTGCATTTTTTGATGTCTCATTCACAGCTGTAATATTGGAGATTAATTGGTTTGGAGAATTGATTGAAAACGTGTCAAAACTACTACATTCAGCTGCATCTGTTATAGTGACAAAATATGTTCCTTTACATAAATCTTTAATTACCGAAGTACTATCTCCCGTATTCCACAGATAATTATATGGTTTAATCCCATTTGAAACACTATCAATGGATATTTTTCCTGTACAATCATCGTAACAGGATATATTTGTTATTTGAGTAAACAGTTGCATATCATCACATACATAGGAGTTGATATTAATTGATTGGACAACAGCACAGCCACTACTACCTGTTACGGTTACAGTATATAGTCCCGGTGAAAGATTATTTATACTTTTTGTGGTATCACCTGTACTCCAAAGATATGAATAATCGTCAATTGTACATAAAACCAATGCTTCTGCTGTTCCATCTTGTGCATTATTTGCCGATTCGTCTGATTTTTTAATAGTCACTACGGGCTTAGGATAGATGATTACTTTAATCGTATCTTTTTTCAGCAAGCAAATAGTATCGCTATCAATAATATCCGCAAAATAATATACTATCTGTGAATCACATATTTCAGGATTAGCTAATTTCAAAGTATCATTGATTAATCCTTTACCTTTAGTAAAAGTATCTCTTTTTTCACCTATAACATTTGGATTATCAATATATGAGACAACTATTGTTTTAGTTGTATCACCAGGAATTAGTAATGATATTCCTACTGTATCTTTTGAACAAACACCAAGGCTATATTTTGAAGCAACAATTGGGTTTTTAGGTTGTTGTCTAATCTTCCATTTTGGAGAAAACTGTGGTATATCCAGCAAACACTCAGCCTCCTGATCATTGTGACATCCGGCTACACCATCCGAGAAAGTTAAAAAACTTATGCTTAAATCATCTGATTTTATATCTTTTTCTTTGACCTTTAGTTTTATAATCCAACTAACTTTAATCTCTCCGTTGTCACTCCTGATTCCTCTTTTGGTTGAGGGAGAACAATCAGAAGAATTGCATTCGTCGTTATCATCATTATATGCCCAAAAATATCCACTTGGTAGTGGGTCTCCTACTTTCATTCCTCCAATACAAGGATAATCACTACAAGACACATTGACGATATGGAGATTTGAATCATCATCAGTATAAGTACAAAGATTATCGAGATTTTCAGTTACATACGCATAACATCTGGAATTATTCTCTTCGTACCATTCAGCTTCATTATTGATATTTGCTACCGGAGGTGATTCATCGGGATTAAAATAATTAACATCCCATCCTTTTCCAAAATCAGGTATCATTGCCAATAGACCTTCATCGTTTGTTTGACTTGTATTATATATAAATTCTACTTTCAGAGTTAGGTTTTCACCCGGGCAAAACGGTCCGCTAAATGGAGGGCCTGAAGGTTCAAGTTCTATATTGTCTCTATTTATTATTTCAAAAACAGTATTTTCATCATTTTCACAAAACTCTTCATTTCCAATACAAGGCACTAATTTTTTAATTGTTCTTACGCATAGGTCAAATTTCTTATATTTTACTTCATTGTTAAGCGAAGAAACTGCTATATAATAATCACCTTTGTGCACATTGTACCACTTAGCCGATGATGCAGGATCGGAGTCCTGAATACATGTATTCCCGTTTATATCTTCCAATACTTCCAAGTCAGGACAATCTCCGCTAAATACGGACCAAACCGGTGTCCATTCTTGTTTGTCGGCAACTATATTAACATATAATTCATTTGCGTCCTCATCCGCAACAATCTTATACCAAATTGTAGGATTTGTTTCAAATACTTCGCATGAATTTAGTCCCGGATTAGGGCAAAAGCCCTCACTCAGATAATCGGAAGTACAGGTTAACTCCAAATTACCGTATGTTTGCGGATATAATATTTTTTCTTCCGATATATCGTTACAATTATTTGCTCCTTCTTCTTTGGATATTTTAAATCGATTTAAATCTATTGAAAATGTACCGCAATCTGTTTCTGATGAAGAAACCTTAATAAATAAGTAATCATAACCGTGTAAGCATCCAATAGCTTCTTCCGATACATATGCTCCCACACAATAAGATCTGATAAATTCAGCTGTCCCATCGCAAATTGCATTTTCAGTACCTGCATAGATTTCAACAGAGTGTTCATATCCTATGGTTGTTCCGGATTCATCGTATAGAGATATCATTACACCATCATATGAGGGATCAATATTTGCTCTATACCATACTGCATCATCGTCGGTTGTACTTGAGCAATTAACATTTGCTTTGTCCTGATTTGCATCATCATTGTATCCAATTGCGCAACAGGTAGTACCGCTGTGATATCCTGCGAAACCCAGATCATAAGGCGGATTTGCATTATTCATACAAGGGCTATCATTAATAGGAATGGGAGTACATTGGCTTGATGCATTAAAATTAGAAAAGAAAAAAAGAAAAAAAGTAAGTAATAGTATTTTCATCTGTTTATAAATTTGAAATGAAGTAATTAATCATAATAAATAAGCTGTATAAAATAGCTCTTTACAAAGCCATTATAAAATACCAACTTATAAATGTAAATGCCGATAAATAAAATAAATATACCGGTCGTTATATTTTTAACTTGGTATATACAAATAGCACAAAGCCTTTATGTAAATGGTAGGTATTATACAAAGCCTCTATCATATAGATACTATTTTTACCTCTTTCGTTGCCTGAGGTAATTATTTTTTTCAAAAAAAGTAGGAAAGGTGGTAAAACAAAAAAGGCGACTAAAAAAGTCGCCTCTTAATAAAAAACATAAAGTTTATTTTTTCAATAAATCTCTAATTTCTGTCAACAAGTCATTGTCTGAAGGACCTGAAGGAGCGGGAGCTTCTGCCGGTTTTTTAGCTTTATTATAAGCTTTAACTATCAAAAACATTACAAACCCAACAATTAATAAATTAATTAGAGTGTTTATCCACGAACCATACAAAATTGCATTTTCAGCAATATATCCCGGCTCTCCTGCTTTACCAACAGCCTCATCCAACACTATTTTTAAATCCTTGAAATCCATGCCTCCTGTAAAATGACCTACAAACGGCATAACAATAAAATTAACAAATCCGGTAACTACCAAACCAATGGCTCCAGCCATAATAACAGCAACTGCAAATTCAATCACATTGCCACCCATGATAAATTTTTTAAATTCTTTCCACATAATAATAATTTTTTTTGTTAACTAAATAAAAACTCTGTTTTAGGGTTGATACAATTTCTTGCAAATCATCCTAATTGACGAAGTTAAAAATAATTATAATACTAAAGTTGTTTGTCACAAATTTTAACATAATAATGCAAATAAAATTTTGATTTTGTCCTTAATTTTAAATTTTAAAAGACTAAAGTTGTATAAAAATCGAGCTTTAGTTTTAACAATAAAAACCGATAAATATTTATACAATGCCATCCTAGTATTTTGTAATAAACCCCCATCTTTTATATCAAGGCTTAGCATTTTTTATTTTATTATCTTTGTGGCGCTTTAGTGTTGCTATTTCTTTGTAATTATAAAATTTGAATAGTACCTAATATTTTGATCATCTGTTATTACTAAATTATACATACCACTCTTGATGTCTATTGAATTTCTGCGAAAAAGTGTATTTTTGTATGTGTTGTACTTTAGTGTTTTTGTCAAAATCTCTTTTCCATGATTATCAAAAACAGAAATATCAAGATTGCTATTTCTTCTAATCCCTGATAGCTTAAAATAAACTATTTCTGAAGATGGATTAGGAAATACTTCAATTTTAAGTTTATTTTTTCTACTGGAAAATGTAACATTACATATTTTAGAATATTTAAATTGAGAATCAATGTCAATTAATCTCAATCTATAAAAGTAAGTTTTATCACCAAAACCATCAAATACATTTTTGTCAATATAGGAATATGAATTTTTGGAATGCTGTATGTTTCTTGCTTTAACAAACCCTACTACTTTCCATTTTTTAGTATCCTCACTTCTTTCAATTTCATATTTATCTACATTTACTTCATTTGTCGTTTCCCATTTCAATAATGCAGAATATTTTTTATATGCCAAAACATTGAAATCTACAAGTTCTAAAGGCATAACAATACCATTCGTGATTATTAATTGATTTTCATCTACAAGATTAACTTCACTTCCAACAACAGGGTCAACATCTTTAAGTGTCATTTCTACTACAAAAGAATTTGACATATCATTAAATTTTAAACTTAAATAAGTAGATGTGTTATTCAAGGTAGTGGAGCATGTATTCAAATCCCAATCGGCAACTCCCGCCGAATAGTAAAGATAATGATATCCATTTGCATCATCCCATTCAGCATCAGGTGAGCCACTATCACCCATATCCAAAGGATTATCCACTATGGACACTGAAGTAACTCCGGATGCATCCCATTCTGTTTGTTCTATTCTAAAAACAAAAATCGTTGGAGAAGATGCAGAGCCTACTGGGTATTGACTCGTTGCACGTAGTGTAACAGCTAAATCTGAACTGGGGTTGCTACCATAAACTCCTCCATTGAATAATTTAGCTTCAATATCTTGACCTTTTGAAATCAAGCTAAAAAAAAGCGAAATAAAAACTATTATATTTTTCATGTTTATAAAATTTTATTATTTATAATTGTTCATCTATTTGTCCATTTGTATCACCAATCAAGACTTTATTAAGTATAAAATCCCTATCAGAATATATTGTGCCTGTACCGGGAATAAATATTTGTTTCGCCCTAACGTGACCATCCATATTAGTATCTCCCGGATCGTAAATATCTTCTTGAGCTGTATTATCTCCACCCAATACTGTATTAAGTATATAATCTCTGTCAGAATATATAGTCGGACCAGATGGTGGAATAAATATTTGCTTGGCTCTGACATGTTCATCTCCATTTGCATTACCTCCCCACATTGCCCATACTCCCGAGACAACTTCTTTCATCGGATTAGTACCATATGCTTGAGTTGAAGCTGTTGTAAAATCATGAGTTTGATAGGGAATTGATATTAAATCCATAGAACTATTTGTCCTTATACCAAGATGATTTCTATGCCTAATTGCTATAAATGCATCAGTTGGCGCATCCATAAATCTTGGAGTACTTGTTCCATCCAATTCAACTATTTCACCGTCATTTCTTAAAAATTTGCTGTATGTTTTAAGAATATTTGAAGGGTCTGCCGGATCTCGCAATTCTATTTTGATCCAGTCTGTGATATCGCCTGTTGGTATCGCTGCGACACTTTCTCCTGAGCCATATGGTGAAGTCAAAGGCAAAAGCCCTGCGCTATTTAGTTCTGTTGTCAAGACTCCGGCATCATAAGCTCCATGTAGGTAAGCTTTGATTGATGCCATTTTGCCATAGAAATTCATTCCTGTGAATGCAACTCCATTTTCATTGATATTGCCTGTGACAGTATTTGCCGCTATATCAGAGGAAGCATTGAGGAAGTGCCAATCCGTTCCATTGTAATTTGCACCAACCATATCGGATTCCACTCCGTTTATGTCGGCGTCTACATAGGTACCTGTAAGTGTTGCAGCAAAGTTTGTGATGTCATTTGCTTCCAAGTTCCAATATCTGGATATAAATGCATCTGTTTCACTATATAGATTGGGATGGGCTAGGTCGACTACATTTACTCCAATGTTGGAATTAGAATTAAAAGTCCCTGCTGTAGAATTTACAGATATTGGAGAATAATCATCATTATCTCCTATGGGGTATGTAAAAGATTCAATTGCAGTTAATTTTTTAAAAACCATACCTCCATCATCTGCTTGTATGTAATGATTATTATCAGCATTAGCAATGGTTGCTGAACTTTCAAGTGTCAAATCATTTGAATTTATTATCAATTTGTTATAGTTGGCAGATGTAAATTGTAGGTTGGTTTTAACAGTTGCCGGATCCAAAAGTGTAAGGTTATTGCCTGAAGTTTTTTCAATTATCACTATACCGAAATCATCTCCACCGGATTTGATATTTTTGTCTCCAGCCCCAATGAATTTGACAGTAGAGTTAGCATTTGCATCAAAGGTTGCAGCTATTTCGTTTTTGAAGTCTCCGCTCACTATCAGGTTGGAATTTGATTTTAGTTGGATTGTTCCACTAGTATTTTGAACATCGTTTTCTACGTAGAGCGTTGTTCCTGGTTCTACTATGATACTTCCCCCTTCATTTATCAATTGTGCATTGATAAATATTGGGAAAAATATAGATAGTAGAAATATGAATTTTGTTTTATTTTTCATATGGCATAATCTATATAAATATTAAATAAAAATGCAGGTGAAAGCGATGCCCTCACCTGACATAAATTGAAAACTAATCATTAGATTTTTCTTCCAGTTGCTTGAGCCTTTGCTCAAACGCTTGCATTTGTTGTTTTAAAGCATTGTTTACTTCTTGCAAAGTTTTGTTTTGCTTTTCAAGTTTTTCTATTTGTTGTTGTTCTTCTTGTAATGCTTTAGTAAGAGGGACTACAAATTCTGCATAAATAAGACCATAATGAGAATTTTCATTTTCAGGTTTGACAATTCCATGAAAATCAAAGTTAACTGCATTTGCAGCAGCTTCGACTTCTTGAGCTATAAAGCCTACTTGCACTTCTGCTTCTTTTTCTTGTTCAGCGTCCCAAAGTCTTAATGAATCAGGAGTTTGTATTATCCTAGCGATTGCATCCATATCTAGATTGTAAGTCACAGGTCGAAGTTTCATAATAAAGTCAAGACCGACAACATCATCTTTCACATTCTTTTTTATCCTAGCGTCAGAAGATACATTTGTCCAGTTGGTGTAGCCACCAATTTCTGTAACTGATGAGTTTCCAATTCGGACTTTGTTTGTGCCATTAGGTTCTGCATCATATCCTATTCCTGTAGAGTTGGAAAAATTATTAGAAGAGTTTGCAGAATAACCAACAGCTGTATTATTGTTACCCGATGTAGAAAATCTTAGGGCATTCCGTCCTATTGCAACATTTCGACTTCCATTTGCATCACCAAGACTAAAATACCCGATTGCAACATTATTACTACCTCCTTGATTATCTACCAAAGCGAATCCACCTAAAGCACAGTTGTAATGTCCATTATTACAAGTTTTTGAAGCTTGATATCCAACTGCAATATTATCTGAAGCAAAAGAATTCATAAGAGATTCAAATCCTATTGCAACATTTCTATCTCCTGATATATTTTGTTGTAAACAATCTTGTCCTATCCCAACATTATAATCACCTGTCGTATTATTTAATAGCACATATGAACCAACTGCTACATTATTTTTACCTGCTGTGTTTTCTTTTAGTGCATATGATCCTAAAGCAGTGTTATTACTTCCATTAGTGTTTTTCATTAATGATTTAGCACCAATTGAAGTATTATGTTTCCCAATTGTATTTGAATAAAGAGATGATGCACCTACTGAAGTATTGTAATAACCACTAGTGTTTTTTGCCAATGATTTAGAACCTACCGCTGTGTTAAATGTGGCATCAAAGTCTTGTACAACACTCAATCCATTGTTGCTTAACGCAGAATCTCCAATTGCAACAAGTCCATTTCTATTACTATTGTGATGTAATGATCGATATCCAATTGCAACATTTAAATCTCCCTCCGTATTTGAATAAAGTGAAGAGTCTCCGATTGCAACATTGTGATCTCCTGTAGTGTTTTTATATAATGCACTAGCTCCAAATGCAATATTGTTATTTCCTTCAGCATTGCTATAAAGGGTTCTATATCCTATAGCTACATTCTTATCACCTTGCCTATTTTTGTAAAGAGAGTAATAACCTATAGCTATATTCGTTGCCCCTGAAGTATCGTAGTAGAGTGCTTTATAACCGAAAGCCAAATTATTATCTGCTGATATATTATGATATAGGGTATGATACCCTTGCGCTATATTATTATTACCACTTTCATTTTTATATGCTGCCAATCTACCAATTGCAATATTGTTATTTCCTACTGAGTTTTCCCATAAACAACTCTCACCAACAGCTACATTACCAGATCCAGCAGTATTGTTAATTAAGGTCTCATTACCTATTGCTGTATTATTAAGACCATCATTATTGTTTAAAAGTGCATTATTACCTACTGCTGTGTTTTTATTTCCACTTGTATTAGAGTATAGTGATTTAAACCCTAAAGACGTATTAGAATATCCAGTATTGTTATTGACCTGCGATTTTGCTCCAATTGCTGTATTCTTACTTGATTGATAGTTATATGAAGCACCAACACCATTATTGTATAAGGCTGAGTCGCCTATTGCCACTAAATTGCTTTTTTCTGTGTTCATGACTAAGCTATTAGTACCGATAGCAACATTCTTTTCTCCTCCATTATTATTAAATAAAGAATTTGCCCCAATTGCAACATTCTTTTCTCCTCCAGTATTATTAAATAAAGAATTTGTCCCAATTGCAATATTTTCACTTCCCCCTAAATTATTTAATAGAGAGGAAAAACCAATAGCAGTGTTTGCTTGTCCATTAATGTTAGAGTAGAGAGCCCATGCTCCATTTGCAGTATTATAATCTCCACTATCATTGCTGTATATGGATTTAAACCCTAAAGCTGTATTATTTGTTCCTTTTGTATTTGACATTAACGCCTTTGACCCGACGGCTGTATTAGCTATAGAAAGGTTTGGGTCAGAGATGCCATCGCCATTATAAAAAAGAGCTGAATCTCCAATTGCTACCAGATTTGAATGAATTTTGTTTTTAATCAAACTGAAAGAGCCTATCGCTGTATTTGATGAACCGGAAGCGTTTTCATTTAATGCACCATACCCTAAAGCTGTATTAAAACTCCCCTCTTCATTAAGAAATAGTACCTCTGCTCCTAAACCTGTATTGAAATTACCATCTATATTGGAAACCAGAGTACCTGCACCAATTGAAGTATTCCCTTGTCCAATAGTATTATTAATAAGTGTACCGCTTCCAAATGCAGAATTACCTGTTCCTTCAGTATTAGTCATTAATGCTTGTGCTCCAACAGCAGTGTTTTCAAAACCGGTTGTATTGCTAAATAATGTACTATCTCCAACAGAAGTATTTCTAGAACCAGTAGTATTAGAATACTGTGACTTAGACCCAATAGCAATATTTTGAATTGCTTGACCATCTTTAGTTACCCCTATTCCATTACTGTATAGTGCAGAGTCCCCAATTGCGATAAGATTGGATCTGACAGTGTTATTTTTAAGGCTGTTCGCTCCTATGGCAATGTTGTCATTACCTGATGAATTAGAAAATAAGGAATAATAACCAAAAGAAATATTGTTATTTCCGTTAGAATTAAAGTATAAAGTATTTCTTCCAATAGCAATATTTTTATCCCCCGTTAAATTCTTCTTTAAGCTTGAATATCCAAGTGCTACATTAAAACTACCTTCAGTATTGAGACTTAGTGTACCAAAACCAACTGATGTATTGCCACTTCCACTAATATTTGAATTTAAAGCTAACCCTCCGATTGCAGTATTGTGATTTCCTATAGTATTTGACAGCAATGAGTAAACACCAAAAGCAGTATTTACATGACCTTGTGTATTTGATTTCAATACGGAAAAACCAATAGCTGTATTTGAAGATCCAACAGTATTAGATAATAATGCTTTAGTCCCAATAGCAGTATTTCTAATAGCTTGTAAAGGGTCGGCACCAACTCCATTATTAAATAATGCAGAGTCCCCAATTGCGATAAGATTGGAACTGACAGTGTTTTTTCTAAGGCTGCTTGCTCCTATGGCAATGTTGTCATTTCCTACAGTATTACTCGCTAAAGAATATTTTCCCATAGCAATATTATCATCACCATGTTCATTACCAAGTAAGGATTTAAAACCCATAGCAATATTTTGATTTCCATCAATATTATTAAATAGAGGTAATATACCAAAAGCGATATTGCCACCACCTGAATCATTGTCATACAGTGCATCATAACCTAAAGCAATATTTCCATTACCACTCACGTTAGTCATTCCGCATTCCTCTCCTATGAAAATGTTATTATTAGATGACAAATCATCATTTAATCCTGCGTTTTTACCAATGAAAACCGATCCTCCTGTATTAATCACCTCTAAATGACCAAGAGAATCCATAACAAAGTGTTCATTTCCTCCAATGGTAAAACGTATTTTATCCTCATCGGCACTTTGTTCTACCTCTACTTTAGTGTCTCCATCAGCATCTACAAGTCTTATATTGTTAATTGAGGAGGCTATTTCTGTCCAGCTGGAAGAATTTGCTTCATAATACCAAAAGCTTTTTGTGTCCGTATCATATACTAATAGTCCATTGGCAGGTGTGGCTATCGAAGTTCTATCACCTGTCTGCATTCTGGGTATAAGTATTCCTTTTACAGTTGATTTTACATCAAGCATTGATGAAGCATCCGGACTTGAATTGTCTGTGTTGATGGCAATTTGTGAATTAATGAAGCCATTGAGTAAAAATAAAATAGCGATTACGAGTTTTAGTTTTTTCATTGTCAATTTGTTAATATTTTAAAAATAGCACACCACCTCCACCCTATACCAAAAAGCATTGGTAGTAGCCTTATAATTCCATAATTTTAGCACACAGCACAAACCCAAATATTGCTTGAAATAAGCAATATATTCACAGAAGTAATGTATTCAAACACAATACAACCACCATGATAAAAACACAAAGATTTATACTTTTAAGCATAAATTACAAATTGGGGGAAAACACAATTATTCTACTTTTAGCTTACATTAAAAATAAAATAATAACATTTTAATTTGTTGACTTCTCATATTTATCTTGGGGTTGAAAAAAATAATCATAAACAAACTATATTATCAATATAGACTGGTTGGTATAAATTTATCAGAGTAGTTTAACTCTCTAATTCCACAAACATATTAAAAATTTATTTAATATGAAAAAGTATTTACATGTTTTTTTTTAATCTATTATATAAAATAATTTTCGATAATTATTTAACATGCTTTCTTTGGGAGTTAAATATAAATTAAATAGCTGAAAATAAGATTAGGAAAATAGTTATTGTTGCAACAAAAGTTATTTATTGGCCTTATATAGAATAATTATAAATTTCATTTATGTAATACTACTTTTCGGTTATTCTAACCAAATCATTAATCAAATAACTTATCATACGATGATGATGAGCTAGTTTTTCTTGTGGTTTTTTCGGGTATGCCTAGGTCATCAAGGCTGAATTCATTTGCTTTTGTCTTTGGTGTCTCAAGCATTAAAAGAGTACTTTGTTTCTCAAATTCTTCAAGCATTTGCAAACCTTTATCTTCAAATTGGGCATTTTCCAAGTCTATTGATTCCATAAAATTTGAAGATAACTCCATCATTCGTTCCATCTCTCCTACTTTATTTGCGATATCATCAGCGATATACTCTACGGCTTGATCAAACATCATACGCTTATCTTTATTTCCCCTCAATATATTCATGGCAGATTTCATTGCAGTATGAGAAGTCTGTATAGCTTTTCTTTCTTCTTCTTTGACTTTGACTTGATCTTTGGTATCTTCTAGGAGAATTTCAGAGTTGTCGTACATTTTCTTCAGCAATCTTTTTAAGATGTCCATTTTTTTCAAAAGGACTTCATACTTTCCGTTTACATCCTTTAGCCTCGCTGCTTTCCTAGAGGAAAGAAGAGTATTTTTTTCATCACCAAGTTCTTTTGCTTTTTTTGCTCTTAACAAATTCACTCTTATACCTTCTTCATTTTTTGTCCAAAGTGTTTTTATTTTTCTTATTTGCCCCATCAAGTTGCTAATTTGGTTATCCAAATTGGTAAGGTTATTTTGCATATCATCTATATAGTTTTTCAATATGCCGATAGGGTCTATCGTGACAAAAATACTTGTAACCTTTCTCATAATACTCTTGTACATATATGAGATCAAGTTTCTCATTTTCGGGTCTATTACCATATATAACAATACGCCAATAGCCAGTACGGTAACCGCTAAACCCAAAATATTGCCCATAAAGGCTGTAATGGCTGCCAAGTTAGAAACAAGGAGATAGCCACCTCCTACTATAATTGCCATTAGAATGATAGCTCCCAATACACCCTCGGGTCTTGACCAAAATGATTTAGGTTTTCTGTCAGGTAAGTTATTTTCCATTTTTTAATATTTTCTGTTTTATAATCGTAATAAATTATTGTCTACTTAAAAATACCGGCTGTAAAAGTAATAAAAAATCTCGGGCTTAAACTACTTTTTTTAATGTGAAAGCAACAATTATTGTATTAAAGTATTGATTTTATTTTTGATTCGTCGTCATTTATCACGTTTTCAAGATGATTTAATACGCCAACAAAATTTTCTTTTGCTGAATCAATTTTATCCTTTACTTTTAATATATCGCTATCTAAATTCGCAAGTTTTTTCTTTCCTTGCTCAATTGCTTTTTGATATTCTTTTATTTTATTTTCCAGAGTACTGATTTCTTTTTTAAGATTTTCACCTTCTTCTTTTTTATTGACAATACTACTGTCCAATTTATTTTTTAAAGCAATCGAAAAATTTTCTTTTTCCTTTTGCAACACGGCTTTATAGTGATTGATAGTCTCAAGAAGATATTCTTTGGTAATACCTATCGTTTGAGCAGTTGTATAAGTTGACTTGATGCTTGTGTCTTCATCCATATTCATATCAACCAAATTATTGACTGAAGCCTTAAATTTGAGGTAATCAAATTCTTTAAGGTGATTTTTGTTTATAGCATTCAACAAAGCATTGATGCTCTTTTCATCATAATCACTATCCAATCCAAAAAGTTTTTTTAAATCTATTTTCATCAGTATTATATTTAAACTCTTTCAAAGTTAATCAAAAAAAATGAATTGATAAAATTTAACAAAATAAATCAACTTTTCAATCTTATCAAACCTGCTTTTGCTTTGCGGTGAATACTATTTTTATACTCATCAGAATCAATATTCAAACACTTTTTATAGTATAATGCCGCTTTATTATTAATAGCTAATTTCTCATAGATAATGCCAATCTGTAAAAATGAATTACAAACAAAATGCGAGTTAGTTCCTTTACCTAATTTTATAGTATTTGTAAAAAAGGATATGGCTTTTTCATAGCTGTTTAGGGCTTGTAATATCCTTCCCAATCTGTAATTAAATTCCAGTTTATCAAAAAATGACATACCGGTCTTACTTTTATTTTTCACCAGATATGAATAGGCTTTGGTATAGTACGAACCATCATACAACAATCTTGCTTTTAGAAGAACAGAATTGGGTTTTACGGCATTCAAAGCTACTTTTTTTGCTGTTTTATCCTCATCCACTATTGCTTTCCCTTTTGATATGCACTTAGCTATGTTTTGCCAATAGCCTTGTTCATCCTCATTGACTATTAGTTTGAACCAAGCTATTTTCAAATAGGCATCTTTAATATAATTTATTCCTTTAAAATTATCGACAAATTTTCTAAGGTAAAATAATGCCTTTTTATCATTTTTATATAGCAAACTTTTGCCTAACATATAGTCCGGATAGTAAAATTGCAGTTGTCCCGGATTATGGGGTATATGTTTTAATATTTTTATAGCAAACTCATTTTTACCGGTTTTTTGCGCCATATTTGCCAAAACGAAACAAGCCAACGGACTGTTTTTTATATCTAAATTGGCAGAATTAATTATTCTCCATGCTTTTGTTTTATTGTTTTCGAGGTGAAAAGCAATAAATGAAGCAATAGTATAAGATTCTTCTCTAAATAAAAATTCATTGTGTTTGGAATATTCTATAACCTTGCGTATTTCTGATGCTCCTTGCTTTATAGTACCGTCAATACCGGTAATAGTGGTAAAAATAGTTTTGTTTAGACCGGTCAATGTACCTGTAAGAGCGTGGATAACACTTAGGCTTTTATAATTTGCTGCGAATTTTGGAAATTTTTTTTGATTTTTTTGTAGAGTTTTATAGGCAGATCTAACTTCAAATGCAGCTTTTGCATTTTCACCAAATTTTAATCGTGAGATAGCCCATTGCAATTCAATTTCTGCTTTACTAAACCTATAATACGGGGATTTTTTATTACCGGATTTTATCTTGTCTAATCTTAATTCCTTATTCTTTTCTAATAGTTCAAATTCATTTATATCTTCATTGATAAAAATACGGTAAAAGTCTATATAGTTTTCAATATGGTAAATCAACATATTGCCAGGCTCAATCCTTTTGAGCGAATCCAATATCATTTGGGCCTTATCCAACCGGAGATATGTGATAGTCTTATATGCATATTTGATTCCCGGAGTGATCTCAAAATAATTTTGAGAAAGGACACTATCGGGAATTATAAAAAATAAAAAGAATCCTGTCACCAACAAGATTCTTTTTATTATGTCATTTATCAACTTCATCGTTTAGTTAAAACAGAAAAACAAAAAATATATTTTATGCTTCTGCTTTTGTTCTTCTTGTTCTTCTCTTTGGCTTTTCTTCAACTATGACAGTTCTGTCTTTTTTATCTACTATCGTAGCAATCTCATCGGATATCAATACTCTACCGCAATTTTCACAAGCTATAATTTCTTTATTTTGCGCAACTTCTATTTTAATTTGTGGTGGTACTGTATTGTAACATCCTCCACATGCTTTTCTTTCAATTGTTACGACAGCCAACCCATTTGAGTATCTGTTTCTAAGAGCACTAAAGCCTTTCAACAGTCTTTTTTCCACTTTTTTGCTAAGCCTTACCAATTTTCTTTCGAGAGTGCCTACTTTCTTTTCATTCTTTTGAATAATTGCCTCAAGTTCGACTCTTTTCTTATCAAGTTCTTCATTTTTAGCTGAAATAGTCTCATCTATACCTTCTGCCAATTCCTTAACTTTTTCAAGTTTTTCTTCAAGTCCTTTGATTTTCTTTTCGGACAACTGTGCTTCTAGAGATTGGTATTCAATTTCTTTTGAAAGAGCTTCAAATTCTCTATTGTTTTTCACATTGTCCAATTGAATTTTATATTTCTCAATTGCAGAATTAGAAGTAATTATATTTTCTTTATGCTTACTTATATCTGATTCAAAATTTTCAATTTGAGCTTGAAATCTTTCCTTTCTTTTACTCAAACCGGCAATCTCATCTTCCATATCTTTCACTTCCATAGGTAGTTCACCTTGCATTTTATTGATTTCATCAAGTTGAGTTGCTGTATATTGAAGTGTATACAGAGTTATTAGTTTTTCTTCAGTTGTCTCTGTTATTGTGTTTTTTGCTGTAGCCATAATTTTATAAATATTTTACAGGGTTTGTTATAACATTTGTCAAACGGGCGGCAAAGGTACTAAATTTATTCGTTAAAACATCAAAAATTAGCTCAATTGTGAAGATTTCACTCTCATAATGCCCTATATCAGCTATTATTAGCCTGTTTTCAGCATCAAAATACTCGTGATACTTAAAATCTGCGGTAACAAAAACATCAACATTTGAGCGCAAAGCTTTTTTTAATAAAAAACTACAAGCTCCTCCACAAATCGCTACTCTTTGAACTTTTCTACCTCTCAGTCCAGTATATTTAATACAATTTAAATTCAATTTTTGTTTAAGATGTTTCAAAAAATCCATTTCATCCATCTCTTTATCCAAAGTTGCAATTACACCTGTCCCGACTTTCATGTTTTTTGCGGTAAACTCCGGTTTAGGGTCCAAAATCTCAAGATTTTCAAAGCCTAATTTTGAGGCGATTTTGGTACTGACACCATTTGTAAATGCATTGTCCAAATTGGTGTGAACAGCGTATATGGTTATATCGTTTTTTATCGCTTTGAGAATTGTACGTCCTATATATGTCTTGCCTGTCAATTTTTTTATGCCTTGAAAGATAATGGGGTGATGTGCAATCACCAAGTTATATCCTAAGGAAATAGCCTCATCAATTACTTCTTCAGTTGAATCCAAGCAAATCACAGCACCTTTAAATTCATTGTCTCTATCACCTACAATATAACCGGAATTATCATACCTCTCCTGATATTCCAGCGGTGCAATTGTCTCTAAAAAATCTGTGATCTCTTTAATTTTCATTAGTAATCATTTTATACATTTATTATTTTACAAGAAAAAATAATCTTACCCAATAGCTATTTCTTCATTCTTTTAATGATATTTGTGCTGGAAAATCCCTCCATAAAACTTAGCGACTTTACTTCGCCTGCGTTTTTTAAAACGATATTCGCTCCTATTATTTGATCTATACTCCAATCGCCACCTTTTACCAAGATATCAGGAACAATACTTTTTATAAGATTAAGTGGTGTATCTTCATCAAAAATGACAACCATATCAATTAATTTCATAAATGCTAATACATCTGCTCTGCATTCCTGAGACTTTATAGGCCTACTATTACCTTTCAGCCTTCTCACCGAGTCATCACTATTCAGCCCTATAACAAATTTGTCTCCCAGTTTAGCCGCTTCATCCAAATACTTTATATGTCCGCTATGAAGTATATCAAAACAACCATTTGTAAAAACTATTTTCGCGCCTTTTGATTTCCATTTTTGTATCCTATCAATAGCTTTTTTATTAAAAACAGGAAATATTTTATTCTTATACGACATTTTTCTTATTCTTAAGAGTATTTAGCATTATTAACGCAATAATACCAAAAAAGATTATTCCAAAAATCTGAATTGAAAAGAAAATTATATTGGCATAAGAAAATCCGTCACTACCACTTATCCCAAACAAGCTCAATGCTTCTATCACTAAAAAGTGATAGGTTCCCATACCGCCAGGAGAAGGGATTACCATCCCGAGACTACCAAAGGTAAAGACAACAATAGCTGCATCTATACCCAATTTTGAAGTTGGCTCAAATGCTAGAAACCCAACATAATTCATCATAAAATACATCGTCCAAATAAATACAGAATGAAAAATAAAAAGATAGGGCTTCTCTATGGATTTGATGCTTTTTATCCCTGTGATCAAACCCTGAATAAAGTTTAATACCTTTTTACCAATAAAACTATTTTTAACTTTATTGCTCTTTGAAATAAAAAATCCTCCAACAAATAATATTACAAAAACAAACCAATACACGGGATTATTGACAATGTTTATGATTTTATTTGACAAATCACCATTATCTTTTATAAAATTCAAAAGCTTTCCTGAAGAAATAAGAATTGTGATAACAAATACGATTAATAGACTTATTACATCAATTATTCTGTCCAATACAATTGTTCCCATTACTTTATCAAATTTCACATTCTCTTTCTTTGCCAAGGCTCCGGCTCTGACAAACTCTCCTACTCTTGGTAGTCCAAGATTGGCAAAATAGCCTAACATAATACTGTTAAAAGAGGAAAAAAAGCCTGCTTTGATACCTATAGGCTTCAACATCATCTGCCATCTTAAAGTCCTTGATATATTGCTTAAAGTGAATAAAAAAATAACCATGAACAAGTAAAAAATATTGGAATTGATAAAATCTTCATAGACTTTAGCAACCAAACTACAGTCTTGCTCACTTATGCCTTTCAAGATACACTCTTGGTGATATGCGTTACTTTGCCTTTGATA
Source organism: Saprospiraceae bacterium (assembly GCA_026986005.1). Taxonomy (GTDB): domain Bacteria; phylum Bacteroidota; class Bacteroidia; order Chitinophagales; family Saprospiraceae; genus JADJGA01. The sequence continues at coordinate 5,220 of JALSPK010000173.1, read as the reverse complement.
TACAAAATACAAAATGCCTATACCCACTCCTGCAAATAAAAGAAATTTGAGTATTGTTTTAATATACTTACTTAACTCCAAATTTTTTAATTTTATTTTTACTGTCAACAAACACAGTCTTTGGCTCATAATCTTTTGCCTCTTCAGGCGTCATCTGCGCATATGAGATTATAATAACTACATCTCCTATTTCTGCTCTTCTTGCGGCTGCCCCATTGAGACAAACAGTACCGGAGCCTCTTTCGCCCTTGATAACATAAGTCTCAATTCTCTCTCCATTAAAATTATTTACTATCTGTACCCTTTCTCCTGCAATGATATCTGTTGCATCCATCAAATCTTCATCAATGGTGATACTACCTTCATAGTTTAAGTTAGCATCTGTAATGGTTGCTTTATGAATTTTTGATTTTCTTATCTGTAATAGCATTATTTTCTTTTTTATTATACCCAATTGTATACTATCAATATAATAGCGACAAATTATTCAACAAAATTAATTAAAAAAAGTTAATAAATTCATAAATTCTTTAATTGGGAACAAAGATGTAGAAAAAAATTGTTGATTTGGTCGATTATAAAATACATTTGATACGAATAACGTTGAAAAATAAAACAAACAGCATGAACATAATAAAAAAATATTGGATGGTGATTGTCTTGCTTCTTGGCATAAGTCTTCATTCAAATGCTCAAGATGTAAAAAAAGGTAAAAAAATCACTATTAACGGTAAACTTTATTCTACAATGATTGTGGACGGTGACACGATAGTCCTTGCTGATCTGAATCCTGTAAGTTTTTCCACCATCAGAAATTTTAAATCAAAAGAGGAAAAGAAAAGGTATCGATTGTACAAATATTACGCCCCCAAGGTATATCCTTATGCAAAAGACGCTATCAATATATTGAATAAAATAGAAGAACGAACAAAAGATATGCCAGCTAGCAAAAGAAAAAAGTACATTAAATTAACCTATAGACAATTGGAATACAACTTCAAAAAACAATTGAAGAAACTAAGTAAAACTCAAGGAAAGATTTTAATAAAAATGATAGAGAAAGAAACAAACTCCACCTTTTATAATATCATCAAGAGGATGAGAAATGGAGTGGTTGCATTCACATGGCATCAGTTTGGAAAATTTTGGGATTACGATTTAAAACAGGGATATCACCCCGGAGATGACAGACCTATGGATGCAGTTTTACAAGACTTTAGTTTTGACGACAATTCAGATAAGACATTAAATGCTGAATTGCTAAAAAAAGATAAAAAAAGTAACTAAAAAAATAAAGCTGATATCATATTATTTTATTAACTTCGCACGGTATTGAATGCCTATTTGTTTGAAGCTACAAATGGGGTTAGTACGGACAATCGTTATTTGATACTTGATATGACACTATGAGTTAAAACCAATAAATATGAAACTATATAATAATCCTGACTTGAGAATTGCTAATGATAAAAAAGTAAAAGGGATTGTAGGTTGGAAAAGCCCTTCCAATATTGCCCTTGTAAAATATTGGGGCAAATTCGGAAAACAATTACCTTTAAATCCATCGATTAGTTTTACTCTTAGTCAGGCATATACACAGACTATCATTGAATATAAAAAGAAAAAAGAAGATGACAATAAGATTAAAATAGATTTTTATTTTGAGGGAAAATTAAAACCCGGTTTTGCTCGCCGAATCAACAAATATTTCAAATCTATTTTAGATATATTTCCTTTTTTAACTCAAATAAAATTTGAAATAAATAGTGACAACTCATTTCCTCATTCATCTGGTATTGCTTCATCGGCTTCCAGCATGAGTAGCCTTGCGTTGTGTTTATGTTCAATAGAAAGAGATATATTCAATCTTCAGCAAACAGAGGAAGAGTTTTTTAAAAAGGCCTCGTATATAGCTAGATTGGGTAGTGGTAGTGCCAGTAGATCGATTTATCCTAAAGCTGCAATTTGGGGCGAAATGGAAGGTATGGAAAATTCATCAAATTATTATTCTACTCCAATAAGTCCCTGCTTGCATGATGTATTTAGAAAATTTCATGATGATATATTAATTGTAAGCAAAAAAGCTAAAAGCATATCGTCTAGTGATGGGCATTCTATTATGAGCAATCACAGATACAAAGATGGCAGAATACTTCAAGCAAATAAAAGATTGCATTTTCTTCTAAAAGCATTAAAAAATGGTGACTTGGACAAATTTGGAGAAATAGTTGAAAACGAAGCCTATACATTACACGGGCTAATGATGAGTTCGGAACCATCATACATACTCATGGAACCAAATACAGTTCAGATTACAAAAAAAATACGTGAGTTTCGAGAAAATACCCTAACTCCCGTATATTTTAGTTTGGATGCCGGGCCAAATGTACATCTTCTATATCCTGATTTTGCGGCTAAAAAAGTGGAGGAGTTCATAAACACTCAGCTAGTAAAATATTGCATAGACAAAGAATACATTAAAGATTATATGGGATCAGGTCCAAAAGAACTAGACTTCTAGCTTTATACTAATAGCCACTATAGTGTCTGCTACCACAGAATCGTAATGTCAATTTTGTCTTATTCCTCTTCCTTAACAGAATCTTCGGAATCATGGTTATCTCGTACTTCTTCAGTTGGTTCAGCAGCAGGCGGAATTGTTCTTTTCTTTGATTCCTTTATTTTTTCAGAAGCCTTTTTAAGTTCTTCCTCATTTTCCTTCAGGAGCTCACTAGACTCTGCAACTTTTCTTTTGATTTTTTCTTGTGCGGCTTTTTTTGCTTCTTCATATCTTTGCTTTTCTTCTTCTTTTCTCTTTTCGTTTTCCATTCTCTTTTCCAGCATTTCTTTAGTTTCTTGCATATCCCTGAGCTTTTCGGACTTAGAAGTTATTCTCTCCTGAATCATAATCAATCTCGCTTGCCTTAGTTGTACTTCAAGTTGACCGTCACTTTCACCGATCATATTATTCTGATTGTCCAAATCTCTTTTATCCCTGTCAATCGAAGCTTGCATTTTATCTATAGCCCCTAATAAACCATTCAATCTCCTCTCAATTCTACTTGCAGGAGTCCTGTCTTTAGGTGAATTTCCAAATCTTTTTTCTTTTACTATTTTAAAATACTTGTCTATTCTGTTCCACAATTTTCTACGGTGATCCCTATCAAATTTTATATTTTTAAAATCCTTTTGGATATTTTTTAATTCATCAAAAATAGGTTGCAATCCAAGACCTTTATCAATTTTTTCTTCTATTTTGTCCAAAACACTATTAAATTCATCAAATGCTTCTTGAGACTTTACTCTTAATTCTGCATCAGCTTGTTTTCTAAATTTCTTCAAGTCATTAAATAACTCATCGGTTTTACTTTTAAGACTTTCAATATGATTTCTAAATAGATTTTTCTCCCTAATGTGTCCTTGTACTTTTCCCCAAAATATTTTTAGCTCTTCCCAAGTATCAGAACTAAACTCATTCAAATCCGATATTTTATCCTTCAACTCTTCCAACTCACCTTTATAGAGATCGTATAATTTTTTTGATAAGACTACAAAATGCCATTCCGTCTTAGCTCTGTTTATCAAATCAGGTTTTTCGACTAAAATACCCTCCGGCAAAATATCTTCTGCAGCAGTCAGAGGTTTCTCAAATGTTTGATATGTTGACGGAAATTCTACTTCCTTATCAAATCTCCATTCATTTAACAACAAATTGTAAAACTCTTCCGTTGCATCTTCTTCATTAAACAAATAAGTCTTTACAGCATTATCCTGTTCGACCAGTTCAATTGCAACTAATACTTTTTCGTCTTTCTCTGTTTTTCCCCAAAGGATCAATTTAGTTCTCATGTGTTTTTATTTACTTTTCAGAATCAAATATCTTCAATTCTTATAACCGTGTATATTTCAAAAATTAATTATTATCAAATATAATAGCATATACTGTACCAAAGTCTATTTTGAAACAATATTTTCATACAAATGCCATAATATTTAACGTTTTGCATGTTTAATACCAATTAATAGTATTATTTAACTTTAATTTTTGAAAAATATTTCAATCGAGAACAGCTATTATCCAAAGTGCATCCATAGAAAAAATCAGTTTTTAGTTTTTATTCCAATAGTTGAATAAAATACCTTTTTTATATTTTATTTTTGGTTTATCTTCTGACAAATCATTATTTAAAATAAATATTTTTGCACCTAAAGCACTGCCCAATTCAGGATGAGTATTTTTCCAACTATTTGCTATTTCCAATGCTGCCTTATATGGTGGTTTTTGCCATTTGTCGCCAATGGAAACTTCAATATATAAAATACAATTTTCATAATTTAATAACCTTGATGTCAAATCATATTCCAAACGATAATGGTAACTATGTTTTAAAAAATGCCTCTTATTGATACTGTGAATGTCCATATTTTACTAACAGCACAAATTGTGCCATTTTTATTTTAATAAGACAATTTCTTTGACTACATTTGATGCATAAAAAAAATTTTAAATGAAAAATAATATCAATTTATCTACTTTTTTTCTTGCCTTTTTATTCTTTTCAACCAATGTTTATTCTCAAACTAAAAACGACAAAATAAAAAGATATAATATTGAATCTGCTTTTATTAAATATAGTATTTCAGGTAATACCAAAGGCGAAGAAATTCTTAAATTTGATGACTTTGGCAAAAGGGAGATTAGTAAAACTGATGTTGTCAGGGAAGTCGTATTTTATAGCGTAAAAAATATTCAAAAAATTAAATTGTTGAATGTTTTTAAAAACAATTTTTTGTACGCAATAGACCTAAATAACAAAACCGGTATAAAAACTATCTCCAAAGAATACATAAATGACAATAAATTCACAAAGGAAGATATTTTAAAAAATGGAGGTATACTTATTGCCAAAAATGATATCTTAGGTAAAAATTGTGAGGTCTGGAAGACAAGAAATTTGAAAATTTGGCTTTGGAAAGGTCTTGCCCTTAAAATAAAATCCAAAATAGTCGGCAAAAAATATGAAAAAATAGCAACTGAAATTAAAGAAAATATTTCTATCCTACCGAACGAATTAATGATCCCTAATGATATAAAAATTACTGACTACACTAAATAGTGTCTGTCTATAAAGTCATTAAAATTTAAAAATATTCTTTTTGCGATATTTTTACTTTATTCAAATTACTGATGCTAAGGCATCACTAATTCTCAGAAAGACA
>JALSPK010000172.1 GCA_026986005.1 Saprospiraceae bacterium | reverse complement strand
GTGTCTGTCCATAAAATCATTAAAATTTAAAAACATTCTTTTTGCGATATTTTTATTTTCTTCAACTCGCTGATACAAAGGCATCACTTCGTCTCCGAAAAGTAAAAATCTCATCAAAAATCTATATTTTTCAAAAATCAAGCACTTTATAGACAGACACTAATTAAACATCTGACCCGCCGACTTGCCAAGGTTGAATATTATTTTGTTGTTATGTGGTGTTAATTTTTTATCAATATCCTCGTGATGTTCTTGTATTAAATACTGGAGATGAAATTATCTATATTTCAAATGTTGAAAAAGCGTATAGGGTTAAAACCGGAAAGGAAATTTGAAACAAGAAGGGGGAATAAATAATTCAGGTTAAGGATTTTTAAAAATTGATAAAATAAAACCAAAATTATGCACAAGCAAAAGGGGGATTCCGGTGTATCTTTGTATTAAATTAATTATTTAACTCACATTTAAAACCTAAAGATATGCATAATTATGATGGAAATATTTTCGGAATGCACTTTTACTGGTGGTTGTTTTTTATTTTGATAATTGTTGGAGCAATACTATACAATAATAGCAGTCTTAATAAAAACAAAAATACAAATTGGAATACTAAAAAAGAAACCCCTTTGGATATCTTGAAAAAAAGATTTGCAAAAGGAGAAATAACGATAGAAGAATTTGAAGAAAAAAAAGAAATTTTAGCAAAAAACAATAATCAAAAATAATGGAGAATATCAATATAAAAAGATTTGGAATAGCCTCCGGTATTACCGGAGCAACTTTGTACCTGGCTTGTATTATTATCATGGCTTTACTTGGAAGTGATTTGTTGATTAATATTGCTAATCTTCTTTTTCATGGAATTGATTTTACTGAAATTATCAGGATGAATATCTCTATATTAGAAAGTTTGCTCGGGATTGTAGTATCATTTGTTTTTTGGGGAATTATAGGGTTTTTCTTAGCATATATTTACAATAAATTAAATTAAAAAAATGGATAGAAGAGATTTTTTAACAACAGGAGCTATTTCAACAGCCGGAATGGTCTTTTTTCCCGGCAATTTATTGGCCGGCAAAGCCAAGCGCATAAACAAAGAAAGGTTGGTAAAACCTTTAGAATATAAAATGGCTGGAGATTGGAAAGAATTTGAATTGTACATAGATATACATGTACATGAACCGGCTCCGGGATTCAAATATCATACTTTGGCTTTCAACGATATGATACCGGGACCGGAAATTAGAGTTCAGGCAGGAGATAAGGTCAGAGTTAAATTTATAAACAAAACAGATTTAAATCATACAATTCACTGGCATGGGATTTATGTTCCATGGAGAATGGATGGAGTACCATTTGTTACCCAATTACCTGTAATGCCCAATAATGAATTCATATACGAATTTATTGCCGAACCTGAAGGTACTCATTTTTATCATTGCCATTGGGGGACTTTAATGCACATGCAAGCAGGAATGTTTGGTAGTTTGATAGTGGAAAATCCTGATGATCCGGTAAAAAAGAAATTTCCCTACAGCAGAGAATATACTCTTGTTTATTCATCACATGATACAAATTATGTTCGCGAGGAGATGAATGGTATGTTGGAAAGAATGAAACAAAGAAGTTATTTGATGAAAAAAGGAAAATTCAATCATGAGCAATGGGCTGTTTTTGATAATAATGAACAATTAGCCGAAAGTATTGCAAACGGATATATTCCCCCTTATGCGACAAGCAGAAGATCCAATTCCGAATTACCCCAAGCTAATTGGTTTACGGTAAATGGAAAATCATATCCGGCAACACCATATTTATTTATTAAAAAGGATGAGATGATCAGAGTGCGGTTGATAAATGCCGGTGCTGAAACCCATAATCTGCATTTACATGGTCATGATTTTTGGATGGTAGCTGATGACGGAGTACCTCTTGAACACCCATGGAAAAGAAATACTGTTCCTTTGAATCCCGGAAAAACTTATGATATTATTATAGAAGGGAAAAATCGTGGAATTTGGACTTTTCACGATCACGATGTGAGAAAGGTTACAAATAATGGCTTATATCCGGGAGGAAATCTTTTGGCTCTTGTGTATGATGATTTACCGGAAGATGAACTTATCATTACAAAGCATTCCGGAAATCCTATGTTGAATCCCAATGCAGGAATGAAAGGAATGAAAATGAATAAGAATAAAAACAATATGAAAAATATGCTTTTCGGAGAAGATAAACTTCCCAAAATAGCATTAGATGAATAAAAACTATAAAAAAATGAAAAAGATATTATTTATTTTAATTGCAATTTCTTTCGCAATATTTTCAAATGCTCAGATTACACCTGAGTTTGAAATTGGTGCTAAAGGTGTTTTTTCAGGAAATATGAATATTAATTCGGAGGAATCAAGTGCTGTTTCTGATTTTTCCGATACACAATTATTACTTGGAATGAAACAAAAATTGTATTCAAACTGGAGATCGGATTTTGTTGTGGGTCTTCAATTTCCGGATGCTAATTCAAATCTGGGGCAGGTATTTTTTAATAATATTTTTATCCGTCTTAAAGATAAAAACAATATTATAAAAATAGGGAGAACAACTACACAAAATATTTTGAATGAATTTCCAACTTTGCGTGATGATGATGCACATAGATTTGTTTATGCATTGAATCCCTTTTCAGACGGAATAAATACCGAGAGGGATCAATATGCCAATGTTTTGGAATATACTCGCATTATAAATCAAAGGGTTTTATTATCATTACATGGAGAAAATTTTTATGACAGTAAGAATCCGGATTATTTCAAATTAAATGCACTGGGATTATCATTTCAATATAGAGTTCCTGAAAGTCAAAAATGGGAAAGGAATGTTGTTCAGGAAATCGGATTGAGTTTTAATAATTATTTTACCGATAGACCGGGATTTGACAAAAGTTTTGATTCATCCGTTAAGGATTTAATCTTTTCTTCCACGTTTAATTTAAAACCGGATCCATTAAATTTCATAGATCTCAAAATACAAGCTATTCAGAATTTTGGCTGGAATGAAATTAATATAATAAATAACTATTATGACTATACCAGAATAAAATCGTTATCAGTTTTTGGAATGGTCAGATATACAAATCGAAAATTTGATAGACCGAATTATCAATTATCACTTGGTGGAGGATATAAATCATTTTCAAATTCCAGTCAAAATTCAAATCAATATATATTAATAGGAAATGGGTTTTACCGGCTTGGAGAAAACCTTGACATCGGTTTACAGTATAGATATATTCAAAATGAAGGGTATACAAAGAATTTGTTTGGCGGTAATCAGCACAGAATTCAACTTGCTTTTGTGTATTCATTTGAAAAAGTTTTCAATAAGTATTTTGGAGAAAGAAACTCTATATTAAATCTGGAACACGGATATATTAGATAATTTTATCTGCCGGTAATTGCACTACCGGATTATCGGTATGATTTTCGATAATATTCTACACTGTTAATCTATAAATTGTGGCTGCATGAACTTTGCAACCGGGTTGCAATCAATATTGTTTATCTTTGCATTATCACAATACTAAACTATGAAAAAACTACTTTTTATTATTTTACTATTTTCTGTATTTAGCATCAAGATTTATGCTCAGAATGGAACAGAACTAAAAATTATAGCCGGTATAAGAGTGAATCCACTTATTATTTATAAATTTAACGGAGAAAAAAAAGAAATAACAAGATTACATGCTGAAATAGGAGCGTTGTTTAATAAGAAAACATATGTTTCTTTTGGCTATACTCCTTTTACCAATGCTATTTACAATTTTAATGAATATTGGTTTAGGGGATTTGATAAGAAAATACCCGTTTCATGGGTATTGGCGGAGGAATAATGGATTGTCCTTCTGAAGAAAATATGATTCGCCTGAAGTTAGAAGGACTTTCAGAAATTAAAAAATTGGAATTTGACCTTGAAAACAGGAAATTAACCATTTTACATACAAAACAAGTTCCGGAAATAGAAAATAAGATTAACGATCTTAAATTGGGGAGTAAATTATTGGGAATTACTGAAATTGACTATCAGGAAGATTATATCGAAAACAAATTTCAAACCCGCTTGCTTTGGATGGTTTTAATTATAAATTTTGTGTTTTTTGTTATTGAAATAACAACAGGATTTATTTCAAATTCTATGGGATTGGTTGCAGATTCACTTGATATGCTTGCAGATTCCATAGTGTATGGATTGAGCATATTTGCTGTAGGAGCCGTTGTCTCCATAAAAAAGAAGGTTGCATCACTTAGTGGTTATTTTCAAATACTACTCGCACTACTCGGGTTTTTTGAAATAATAAGAAGATTCCTGTATTATGATAAAATTCCGGATTTTAAAATAATGATTATCATTTCAATTTTCGCCTTGATAGCAAATGCCATCAGTTTATTTATTTTACAAAAATCTAAAAGTAATGATGCACATATGAAGGCCAGCATGATCTTCACTTCAAATGATATAATCATAAATATAGGTGTTATTATCGCCGGAATTTTGGTTTTAATTACAAATTCAAAATTCCCTGATCTTATCATAGGAACTATCGTATTTATCATTGTAGTTCAAAGTGCAATTAGAATATTAAAACTAGGTAAATAAAAAATGTACATTTAATAAGCTAAAACCAAATATATATTTTAATCTTATATTTTTTCTTTATCTCAATAATAGCATTGAACCTATTGAAAATAACAGAGTATATTTCTATTGTATAGATAAAAAAAAGAGACTAAAAATTATTTCTAGTCTCATTTTTTTACTTGGAATAAAAAAACTATTTTCCACCAAAAATACCTTTGAATATTGCTTTCATCCCCATTCTTCCCAAATCATCCATTACACTACCATCACCATCTTGATCTAGAAAACTACCCAATAATCCTCCCAACATATTATCTTTTTTAGCAGGTTCTACGGTTTGAGTTAAAACGTCTCTCAAACCATTTTCATCAAGATTATTTTCTTTCTTCATTTTTCCTAACATTCCCATTGCAATAGGAGCTAATTTCATCAATAAGCTTGCACTTGAATTTTTATCAATTCCGGCCATACTTGCAACCTGACTAAGAATATTGTCGTGATTTGTACCACTCAAAAGATGTGATAATATACCTGCACCATCTACGGTTCTTGTGTTTTTAGGTTGCATTGCACCCGTAACATACCCCATAACATCATCTAATATACTTCCATCGTGATCTTTGTCTAGAACAGAACTTAATATACTTGCTCCTTGGTCTGTTGATGCATTTTTTTGAAGTGCACCCATAAGTACAGAAAAAGCGCCTTTTGCTGCGGTTTTTGTTTTATTGGGGTCACTAATTCCAACCTGTGATCCAAGCTGCTCCAATAAACCACCATCCATTTGCTGTTCAAAAAGATCTAATAAATTTGCCATAATTTTAATATTGTTTTATTTATTTAATTAAGAATACATTATAAATAATGTTCAAATCGTAAAAATAGTTCATTTCATAATGATTTTAATGTGTTAAAATTTGGTATGGTTTTTGTTGGTAATATGTTTATTGTTGGTTATTAATAAATTAATTTAATATGAAGAATTGTTTTTTATCATTAATTATTTTGGTTTCCTCAGCTGTTTACGGTCAAGATTTCGTTTTTGATTACATTGACAATTATAAAGATATATCCATTGACAAAATGAATAGATATGGTATTCCTGCTAGTATAACTTTAGCTCAAGGTATGTTGGAGTCCAATTGGGGCAGAAGCGATCTCGCTACCAAAGCAAATAATCATTTTGGAATAAAATGTGGCAATGATTGGACGGGAGCAACATTTTCTTGGGAAGATGATGAATATAAGCATGGAAATTTAGTAAAGAGTTGCTTTAGGGTATATGATTCTGTAGGCGAATCATTTGATGATCATTCTGCTTTTTTATCAAAAAAAAGGTACAAGTTTTTATATGAATACGGTGTTTACGATTACAAATCTTGGGCAAAAGGTTTGGTGAAAGCCGGTTATGCAACAGATCCGAAATACGCTAATAAACTTATATTTATCATTGAGAAATATAATTTGTACAAATTTGATTCTCAGTATATGCCACAAGAATATGCTGAAAATATCAGACCATCTCATACCAATAAGAAAAGTAAGATAAATAAAGTATTAGATAGTAAAAATACTTTTTCTATTGATTATATAAATGGTTGTAAAATGATTTATGCTATGGCTGGTGAATCGCCTGCATCATTGGCAAAACGAATTGGCATATCTGAGAAAAAGATTTTAAAATACAATGATGGTATTATGAAAAAGAGACATAAATTTAAAGATAGGGATATAGTTTATATTGAAAAAAAGAAGAGGAAATATTATGGCAATGAAGATCTTTATGTGACATCGGGAAAAGAATCTCTGGCGAGTATTTCTCAAAAGTTTGGAGTAAGGTTAAAATATCTTGCCAAGATCAATAAAACCAGATCAAAAATAAAATTTAGAAAAGGCAGAAGAGTGTTATTAAAACCGGTTTCTAAAAGAATAGAGTGGGCTGCAAATACAAAAAAACATGATAAAAAGTATATATTTGCAGAAGCTTTGAGTCCACGAAATTAAAATATAAACTTATGAAACGTTTTTTTTCTTTTTTTATAATTGTTTTTACAACAGTTTCTTTGTATTCCCAAAGTTTTTATTTCGGTTTGAAGGGCGGGCCATCATTTGGATATCAAAAATGGGAAAATTTCAATCAAAAACCTGTTTTGACTTATCATGCAGCGGCTTTTATTGAGTCTTATTCGGAGGATAACCCCATGAATTCACTTTATGCTCAACTTGGTTTTCACAATAGAGGTAGCTCATTAAGAGGTGCTTTAGGTTATAGGATTGATGGCAATGTTTTTCGGTTGCCTACTCGCAACTTCCTGTTCAGAAATATCAGTTTGGGACTTGGTGCAAAACGAAAACAACAAATAAAAGATTATTTAAAATCGTTTTATTCGTTTGGATTAAGAGCAGAATATACGGCTTTTACCAATTTACAAAATTTTGCTCAGTTCAACCAAAGACAATCTTACCCTTACTATCCTGACAATATTTTTGTTAAAAAATTTACTTATGGTGTACAGGTGGCAGGTGGATTGGAGTATGCTTTTACTGAACTTATGGAATTTCTATTTGAGGTTTCAATTAATCCGGATTTGTCCAATCAATATGAGCAACCCGAAATAGGAAGTATTATTGACCCATATCATCCTTCAAATACCATAACTTTGAGAAGAAGGAGGATAAAAAACGTAACCATTGAGGTAACATTCGGTCTTAGGTTTATGAGAAAAGTAGAGTATATTGATTAGCTTAGGGTGCTAGCCTATTTATCTCCCAATCGTCATTAGACTTTTTGGTATATAAAAATCTGTCATGCAGTCTGCTTTCGCCACCCTGCCAAAACTCTATCCTCTCGGGTATAACACGATAACCACCCCAAAAATCAGGTAAAGGAACTTTACCTTCTTTAAATTTTTTCCTTATTTCATCGAGTTTAGCCAGCAAAATGGACTTTGAAGATATAATACTGCTTTGTTGTGATACCCAAGCACCTAGTTGACTACCATGTGGTCTAGATGAAAAATACTTTAAAGATTCGGCTTTAGATATTTTCTCTGCTCTACCTTCTATAATTATTTGTCTTTCTAATGTAACCCAAAAAAATAATAGTGCTACATTTTCATTTTCTTCTATCTGTCTAGATTTTCTACTGCTGTAATTGGTAAAAAAAACAAAACCTGATTCATCATAATATTTTAATAATACTGTTCTCAAGCTTGGTTTACTATCTATACCTACTGTCGCCAATGACATGGCGTTTGGATCCATTTTTATCCCTTCCAAAGCTGTTTTAAACCAATTGTCAAATTGATTGAATGGATTTTTATCTAAATCTTCAAGATGAAGTTTCTTTTTACTGTATTCTCTTCTAATGTTGTGGATATCCATAATATAATTAGTTGTCTATCAAGACCTCGTCCAAATCCATTTTATTTATCAAAACAATCTTTGCCGTCTGTAAAATTATTTTTTTCATATTAGACATCTTCATATGAAAAATAGATGTTTTTTCATTTCCGGAGGCAGCCAATACTTTTGAGTAACCAACTACCATTGTCCATGCATGGAGAGACAAAAACATAGGGTCAAAATCATTGACAATACTTCCATCTTCTTTTCCTCTTAATACTTCTTTTGCAGCGAGTTTAAAAATCAGGTTGTGAATATCCTGCATTTTTTTAAAGAAAATGCTTTCTTTGATTGCATCAGGTAGTTTTTTCTCATTTCCCGACCTGACAGTAGAAAAATAATTTAGCAAAGCTTCATTATATAAAAAGTTTTCAGTAGAAAAATCCATAAATTTGTCTAAAAGAGCTAATGCAGAATGCAAACCGGAATCCGATTTATGTTTGTCTATTACCTGATAATAACCGTTAAGCAATTTTTGAAACCCTCTATATGTAAGTGCCATATAGAGATTTTCCTTGCTTTGGAAGTATGAATACAAAGTCACTTTGGTAATTCCTGCCAATTTGGAAACATCTTCCATTTTTGCATTTTTATAACCGTATTTGCTAAAAACTTTTTCAGCTGCATCGATTATTAATTCTTCTTTAGTTTTTCGTTTGTCTTCTTTCATAAGTCAGAAATTGAAGTTAATAACGAAATTAATGAAAATTTTAATCTTGAGTTAAATTTTAGATGTTATTTTTAAAAAATCAAGCACTTTATAGACTGAAACGAATTTTGAGACGGAATGTCAAACTAACATTTATAAATAATGCTATGATTTCAATATAAGAGCTCAATTGAGTTTAAACACTAAAAAGCATTGAAAAGCCCCATATGCAATATCGTAAAAAGTCAAGAGAATTACCTACTATATAAAACGAAGATTGTATAGAATCAATTATTCATCTTCCTTTAAAACAATAATTAAATCTTCTGTTTGTATTGGATCAGTTGTTCTGAGACTAATATTTGCAATGAATTCTTGCTGACACTATTTATTATATTTATACAAAAACCTTAAGTTCATTGGTATTATAACGGGTTTTATTTAGTTTTGTCACCGTTTAAGAGCGGACCTACCTTATCAGTAAGCCCGACTCTTTTCTTTATCTTATACCAAATTTTTCTTTTATTGAGTCAACCAGATAATATATCATTGGTACGAGGTAAACGGTGATAATCAATGAAGATAATAATCCTCCGATGATTACCCATGCAAGTCCGTTTTTCCATTCGCTTGCTGTTCCCTTGGCCAAAGCAATTGGGAGCATTCCTATTACCATTGCTATTGTGGTCATTAGGATTGGTCTCATCCTTTCTTTTCCTGCTATTATCAATGCTTCTTTGTAGTGTTTTCCCTGTGCTTTAAGCTGATTGGTAAAGTCAACGATTAGAATCGCATTTTTTACCACCAGTCCCATAAGCATAATCATTCCTAATAGTGCGAATAAACTCAGGTTACTCAATGAGAGGTTCAATGCCAATAACGCTCCGATAATAGCTGCCGGAATCGAAAACAATACCACAAACGGATAAATAAAACTATCGTAAAGTGCCACCATAATCAGGTATATCAGGATAAATGAGATTAGCAATACGTTTCCCATTGCTCCAAAACTGTCATTTTGCTTTTTGATATCACTACCCCATGCCATTTCGATTCCCTCCGGAAGTGGATTTTCTTTTAAGTAGCTCACTACATCACCGGCAACTGTACCCGATGGTCTTCCCAAGGCATCGGCTGTAAGTGTAACGGATGGCTGCCTGTCTTTTCGCTCCAAAAGCGAAGGAGATTTACCTTGTACTATATCTGCAAATTGAGATACTTGAATAGCCATTCCTTTAGGATTGATTATTGTAAGGTTTTTTACGTCTTCATAGTTTTTTCTATCAAAATCATCGAGCCAAATTCTTACGGGATATTCTACTCCACTATCTGTAAGCGTCGCGTTGTCATTGCCGGTAAAAGCCGTTCTTACATTCATGCCCACATAGGCAGTACTCAATCCGAGCCTTTGCATTTTGTCCCTGTCAGGTATTATTTCGTATTCGGGAGTACCCTCTTCTACTGATAATTGTACATTGTCAGAACCCGGTATATCCTGAATTACTGAACGTAGATGCCCGGCTGTTTTCATCACTTTATTCACATCACTTCCACTCAATGTTATCTCAATAGGTGATGTACGAGGCACAAGCCCCAGAGCTGTCATTGAGAAATTGATACCCGGAAATTCTTTTCTTAGGGCTTCCCGTATCCCAATCATAAATTCTTCTGTACGGATATTGCCTATTTCTTCTTTTGGTTTTAGCTGTACTGTAAATTCTGTTTTGTTAGGCGAGCCTACTCCCAAACTACCAATACTTGTACTTGGACCTCCGATATTGCTAAATACTGTTTTTACTTCATCCTGCTGCAACAAAAAACTTTCCACCTTTGTAGAAATGATATTATTTTCTTTTAGCGGAGTAGATTTATCGTATTCCAAAAACAGGCTAAATTTACCTTGGTCTCCTGTTGATATCAATTCCATACCCACAATATTCTGTTTCATCATTCCTGCAGTTGCGAGTATCAATACAAGTAAAATACCCGTAAATATCAATTTGTGTTCAAGTACCCACGCTAATTGTGCGGTGTACCAGTTGATAAAATTGTCCAATTGTCGTTCAAACCAAAGCAAAAACCTGTTGAAAAAATTTGTTGGTTTCAGGTCATCCGCTTTGCCAATTCTCGAAGCTAACCAGGGAGTAAGCGTAAATCCTACAAGCAAACTTGTCAGTGTTGAGGTTATGACAACTACTGAAAATTCTTTCAACATATCTGCGACAAATACCTGTAAAAAGAGTATTGGCAAAAATACAACCACATCAACCAATGTGATGGACAGAGCTGAAAATCCGATTTCCATCCTACCGTCCATAGCAGCAACTCTCTTTCCTTTTTTCATGTCAAGATGCCGTTGAATATTTTCCAGAACCACCGTGGCATCATCCACCAGAATACCGATTATCAGCGACATTGCCAACAGCGTCATCAGGTTTAGAGTATAGCCCAATAGCCACATCACGGCAAAAGCAGTAACCAAAGATGTAGGAATAGCAATCAGTACTATTATAGAGTTTCTAAAACTTCTCAAAAATAATAACATCACTATCGATACAAGTATTACTGCCAAAATCAGGTCATCGACAACAGATTCTACGGCTGCAATTGTATTCTCAGTAGTATCATCAGCTATTATAAATTGAACATTCTTATCTTTATTTTGCTCCTCTATGAGTTTCAATCTTCCTCTTACCAATTCAGATACATCCACTGCATTGGCATCACCTTGTTTTTTCAGTATCAATCCGAGACCTGCTTTACCATTGAATCTACTGAGAGATGTGATATCTTTTACACCATCTACCACGGTAGCAACATCTCTTACATAAACCGGACTACCAGGTACAGGCATTGCAACCATTACATCTTCTATATCTTTTAAATTGTGAAATTTGCCCGTAAGTCTCACCGAACTTCTGTTGGTGGATGTCTGAACTTTACCTGCCGGCAAATCCATTCCGGAGCGGTTAATAGCCTCGACTACCTGCAATAGCGAAACTCTGTACAATTTTAATTTTTCCTGATCTATTTTCACCTGTACTTCTCTCTCCTCTCCTCCCAAAATAGTGATTTCAGCTACCCCTTTCAATTGCTGGATTTGGGGTAGATAATCGTCAGCCATTTTTTGATAAAACTCAGTTGCAGGCAAATCGCTTGTTGCACTTATTGACATAATCGGCAGATCATTAGGTGACACTTTACTCATCACCGGACTAAAAATAGCATCCGGCAAATCATTACGTATATTATCGATATATCTTTGGGCGTCTTGCATCGTGATATCCACACTTGTGCCATATTTCAGATTTGCGATAATAACCGATGCATTGGGTAATGATTTTGTCACCAGGTAGTCAACGCCTTCAAGATTTGACAAGGCATCTTCGATTTTTCTCGATACCGAAGTTTCAACTTCCTGAGGTTCGGCTCCCGGGTAAATTGTCTTTATTACCACAACTGGCTGGTCAAAGTCAGGGAGCAATTCGTAACTCAGGTTTTTGTATCCGATATATCCCATTAAGATAAAGATACTAAAAAGTACAATTATCAGTGATGGTCGTTTTATTGATATTTCTGTTAAATTCATATTGTTATTTTTTTAAATTTCCAATTATTCTCCAGGCACCATTTAAATAAAATATTCCTTTCAAATACTATTGTCAATTATTTATGAGAGATATTGGCTCCGTCAAATAGGTTGATAAATCCACTTGTGACTATGATATCCCCATCATTCAATCCGCTTTCGATTATCACCTTATCACCTATTCTTTTTGATATTACAACATCTTTCATTATAGCTTTTCCATTTTTTACAACATAGACTTTTGGTTGTACATTGGAGCCCACGATTGACGATGCAGCTATGACTACTTTTGGTTCATATGATGTTTCCGACAATTTTATTTTACCAAACATTCCAGATTTTATTTTCAAATCTTTAGTGTTTTTAACTTCAAACTGTACCGGAAAGCTATTTCCCATATTTCCTTTTGCACCTATCATTATTGTTTTGCCTGTCAATTCAAGATTAGGAAAAGCATCAACCAAAACCGGATGAGAAGTGTTAAGCTTGAATAAATCCAAGTCACTTTCAGGTACATTTACTGTAAATTTCAATTTGTAGATATCTGTCAATTGAAACAATGGCATTTGAGGAGCAGCAAAAGAACCAACTTCTGTCATTTTACCGGTAATAATGCCTGAAAAAGGAGCATAAACAACAGTTTTTTTCATTTTTTCCAAAATAGTTTTTCTCTGAGCAAGTGCTGATTTTAGACCCAATTCAGCTTTTTCAAGTTTTATACCTTGAATAGCATCAGCCTCAGTCAATACTTTGAAGCGATTGATATCAACCTTTAGCCCTTCTATTTTTACATCCAAAGCATTGAGTTGTAATTTAAGCAATTCTGCATCTATTTTCAACAGCTTTTGTCCTCTTTTAACATAGCTCCCCATATCCACATATATAGCTGTGATTTTGCCTTGTACTTCTGAATTTATTCTCGCATCTTTATTAGACATAAAATTACCGGTTATAAATTGACTTTCTCCGGCTGTTGTTGATTTAACTTTACTTGTTAGAACATTAATCGGCTGTTCTTTGTCAAATTTAAAAACCCTTTTTTCAACGATTTCTTTATTCTCCTTTAGTTTCAATCCTATCAAAACTAGTAGAGCTATTAGTATTAGAATATTTATTAAGTATTTCATTTTATTAAATGTTAATTAGTTATTTAATGATATTTCCCGACAATTTTTTTAGTTCCAAATCTGCCTTTAGGTATTCGATGATTGATGATATATAGTCTTGCTGAGCTTGTCGAAGTGTATTATCAGCCATAAGCACATCGTTTATCGATGCTAAACCTTGTTTTTGTTGAGCAATGGTTTTATCGTAAATAGATCTGGCAAAATCAATTTGAGATTGACTTGTTTCGACCGTTTTTCTTGCAATCTCTATTTTCAAATCGGCATTTTTTATCAGCAGATTGTTTTGGTCTTTTAACAATTCCAATTGAAGTGCATTATTTTCTATCTCGCGTTTTTTTATGTTCTTTTTTCTCTTGGAAATATTTCCGTCAAACAGCTTGTATGTCGCTTTAATACCGGCAAATCCCATTGAGTAAAAATTTAAAAATTCATTCGGGGATTTATCATAACCATAACCTATTGCACCATACGAACCGTAAAGCATAACTGAAGGCAATTGAGACTTTTTGATAGTTTTTAACTGTCTTTTGAGCAATTTGTCTTTGGTTTCCACCAGTTTGACATCAAGAGTTGGCTTTGCTGTATATTCTGTCAAATCCTTGTATGTGATATTTGGTTCTATCGAAAATTGTTGATCCATTGATACACCCATTAGTACTTTTAGTGCATTTAATACCTGATTGTACTTACTTTTTATCACATCTTTTTTTGCTTTTAGCTGGAGTATTTGGAGCGAAACCTTATCGACATCTGTACCCATCGCTAATTGTTGTTCTCTAAGCAATTTTATATTTTTGTGTAATTTGTCACTGTTTTTGAGATTGCTATTGATAAAATCCATTTGGCTCAAAAGTATTTGTGCGTTATAATACAAGTTTGAGATATCAAAAAACAATTTTTCTTCAGATTTTTGATATTTCAATTCCGCTATTTCAATTCCGATTTTTGCCATTTCCACATTGCTTTTTATCTGAGGATTGTACAGGGGAAGAGCAAATTGAACATTCGCATTAATGTTGTGCGGAACTCCAAACTGGGCTTCCTTGAATTTGCCTTCCGGTCCACCAAATACCGACATCGGCATCAATTGGTATGGCAATTCGATAAAATACTTGTAGTCGGTTTCAATTTTTATTTTAGGGAGAAGATTTGCTTTCACCTGACTTGTTCTCTCTTTTCCGATTTCAATATTATTTTTTTCCAGCTTAAGCTTTTTGTTATTGCTCACAGCTGTTTCTATGCACTTGTCGAGAGACCATATCTCCTGAGCATGTGAATCTCGAACTTCAGCTCCCGTGAGTAGCAGGAGCACAATTCCTATTTTTATTTTTAATAATTTCATTTTAATTGTTTTTAATGTCTGGTTTTATTAATAGTATAATATGCTATAATCGAAAAAATCGATGTTACAGATCCTCTGAAGATTAGAGCTTTTACGGTTTTTGCTTCATAAAGCCCACCTGAATTTATATGAAACTGCAAACCGATGAAAGCAGCTACAAGAATGATGAAGGAACCGATAAGTATTTTGTAAGTCCAGATTTTTTTATTTAAAAACCCGCAAACAGCAACAAAATATATTATGCTGCAAATGAGATTTGCAATAACTACAAATAACACATAATTACCCTGCTTTTCCCGGATGCCGAACAAGTCAAAAATAACCGAACCGCTAAGAAAAAAAGTCAAGGCTGCGAAAGCCACTAAAATAAATGCTGTAATATAGATTGTGTATTTTTTCATAATATTTATTTTAAATACGGTAAGTTAATTTTATCAAAATATTAAAGTTAGTTAATATTAACTACACAAAGATGTAATAATAAACCTAATTTATTAGATTTTGTTGTAAAAAATTACTTTTTTTTAAATCTAATGTCAGAACAACTGACTCAATACAAACAAAAGATTTAATAATTGTTTGAAAATAAGAGAAATAGTTTTTTTTCTTTGTGAATTAAAAATTAACCCTTTTTTGACAATATTGAAAATTGAAAAGAAAAAGTGAATAATGGTGAGTTTACAAAACCGGCATTGAAGTCACGCTAACACGTGCTTTCAAGTCCTAACTTGCACCAAAAAGTTAAAGCACTTTTAAAGGTGCTGCAAATTTATGTGCGACAAAAAAAACTCCCGATTTCGCAGAACAGCTGAGAAATGGAGTTTGGTCAGCTTTAGCAGGAGAATTAGAGGGTAGCTGAGTAGTTATAAAATATCCATATTGATATCTTTTAGAGTTAAGTGTGTGCCATTTGCTCTTATTTCTTTTGCAAAATCTAAAATTGTTAATTTTTTAAATTTATCTTCAAGTTGTTCTTTGAATGGTGCGACAATATGGTGAATGGGACATGGATTCTCATCGCTACATACGGGTAATCCCATAAAGCAACCTTCAAAAATATCTTTATTGTCAATAGCAAATATTACATCTGTGATATGTTTTGAAAGATTTTTATCATTCATATAAAAGCCACCTTTAGGTCCTTTGGAAGAGGATACTATTTTAGCTTTTGCTAATTTTTGTAATAGCTTAGCGATAAATGCATCCGGAATATCTAAGTTTTTTGAAATATCTTTTCCACTTAGTTTTTCTTTGGTCTCGACTTTTTCTGTGAGGTAGAGCACCGCTCTAATGGCGTATTTTGCAGCATTAGTTAACATAAACCGATTTTTTAATTTTTAGTTATTTCCATAAATCTTTAAGTGCATCACCAAGTTTATCTTTAATTTTTTTCTTGGCCTTTTCTTTTTGTTTTTTTAATTCCTCTTCAGCTTTTTTCTTTAGTTTCTTTTTTGTTGAATCAATTGCTTCATGAGTTTTTTTCTTTACTTCTTTTTTCTTATTCTCCACTTCCTTTTTAATCTCTATTTTAGTGTTATTTATTGTATTATCAACGGTGTTTTTCATTCCTTTTTTTGTAGTACCCGCGATTTTAATTCCAATCTTTGGCTTATTATATTTTCCTTGTACTTTAATATCAAGATTTATAATATCTCCAACTTGCACATCTATTCCGGTTGATTTTGCTTTTGAGATTATAAAATCAAGTCCTTTATTCAGGTTTGTGCCTCCCGGTATTTTCTTAATTTTGGATTTTGGTATTTTTGCATGGACAATGTAATCTATAGTTTTGTCAAGTTTGTTTGTACCGGAAATATTGAATTTCATATTATCAAATTCATAATCAAAAGGATTTACTATTACAGTACCATTTTCTATTTCAAAACTATTTTTTGTATCCTTTATTTCCATATTATTTAATGAATTGACTTGGAGTTTTGCTGCAAGCTTATTCAGTCCGGGGTAGTTTTTTATATATGCATTAATTGTGTGGATAAGACCCTTAGCTGTGATCGTAGTAAAATCTGGCATAAAGCCATCTGCAAATTTGCCTTTAAAACTGAAATCTGCATTAAAAATTCCATGAATAAATTCAGCTAAAGGCGCAAGCTTTTTGAAACTTACCACAGATTTGTACATATCTTCATATTTCATCTTGGACATACGATATTTTATATCAAATTCAGGCTTTTTACCTATTGGAGTGGAGATATTTCCATTTAAAATCATCGTACCTCCCATACCTTGAGCTTTAAAACTATTGAATACAAGTTTCTGATTTTTCATCGATAACTTTCCGGATAGGTCTCTTAGGTCTTTTCCGGTATAATTTACTTTTGTAATATTAGTGTTGAAGGTCAAATTCATTTTATCAGGCAAACTAAATAATTCTTTTTTTTGTTTGGTATCTTTATTTCCTGAATCCTCATCCATAAATTTATCAAGATCAAAATGTGGAGAAAATATACTTAATGTTCCGTTGAGGGTTTTGTTTTGCATTAACCAGGAGAGAATATTATTAAGTTTTCCTTTGATATTGAGATTGCTGCCAGATAAATTTAGGCTTTGGTTGATTATTGCTAGTTCATTTTTTCCGTATTTACCATTTATAATCATATTCTCAATATCATAATCTTCATATTTTAGTTTGTCTATTTCATATTTGAGGCTTACGCTCAATCTGTCTTTCAAAAACGTATAAATACTATTATCGGTTTTGGATTCTTCTCCATCTGTACCGGCTTCATTATTTATCCATTCATTTGCATCAAACAGATTGCTTTTCCCGATTATATTGATATCAGTAGTTTTGTTTTTAGCGAGATAATGCAGGGGATTTGACACGATAATTTGTCCGGTAATATCGGATTTACCGGCATTCAATTTTAGTTCTTTTATATTTATCTTTTTGGTATTAAAGTCGATTTTTGCATCATTGATATTGATTCTAGGATACTCTGAATATATCACGGAGATATTGTCAATATCAGCAAATCCGGCTAATTCTTGTTGTGTGAGCGATTGATTAAATTTAAATTTAACATCAGTTTTAATTTTTCCGGTCAACTCTTTGAAATCGTCAATAGGAAAAGCTTTAGATAAATTATCCAAATTCAATATTCCTAGAAATTTACCTTTACTAAGAGGATCACTTAATAGATTTTTAACCTCAATTGACATCTGCATTTTTTCGTCGTGTATTGAAAAAGCCAAAGGGTTGATTTTTATGGTCGTATTATTTAGCGAAT
Organism: Saprospiraceae bacterium; assembly: GCA_026986005.1. Taxonomy (GTDB): domain Bacteria; phylum Bacteroidota; class Bacteroidia; order Chitinophagales; family Saprospiraceae; genus JADJGA01. Next base: position 62,931 of record JALSPK010000172.1, on the reverse strand, counting down.
TTCCTTTTTTGTCAATATTTATATTTGTATTTATAGACTCTATGGGTAGGGGCATATTTGGATATTTAACGAATCCGTCAGCGGCATTTATTTTGACATGAAAATCAGGATATCCCTCCTCTTCAAATTTTAATTTCCCCTTGATGGAGGCATAAAGGCTAAAATTTCCTTTAGCTTGGACTTTGCTGTAATCTTTGGTAAATGCATTTGGGATAACAGAAAAAATTTCTTTAAAATTATTGCCTGGAGCTTTTAAATTAAAATCTATATCTGCATATTTTTCTGTAATTTGAAATTGTCCTTTGGATACAAGATTCAGGTCGTTAAGTTTGAGTATATTTTCTTTAATATCAAATCTCATATTATTCAAATCAGCAATAAAATCAATGTCCCAGTCAATTTTAGCCTTTTTAAGATATGCTATTTTATCCGACAAAAAGGAGATTTCTTCTATTTTAGTATTTGTACTAAGTGCAAATACAATATCCTTAAAATCACCTTTTCCTTCGTGATTGAGTTTTGAGATTAGTATCCTTTTATTCGTTTTTACGTCTGAATAAGTGATATTAGCATCAACAACAGCATAGTGTTTCAATTTAATATCTTTAATATCTGTTTTGTCCTCGCTTTGTCCGGATTTGTCTTTTTTCGCAATATTGTAATTAGCTCTACCATCCGGAAGAATAAGTATATTAATATCCGGATTTATAATTGAAAAATCTACTATCTCTATTTTTTTTGAAAAAAGAGACCATATATCCATTTCCAGATTAATCTCTTTGGCATAAAACAAACTATCATTTTTAAACTCTTCAAGACCTTTGACCAGAATATCTGTTATTTTAGTGCCTAAATTGGGGAATTCTGAAAAAAAAGAAATATCTATATTCTTAAATTCAACTGTTGCATTTAGTTTTTCATTTATTTCTTTATTTATATACGTTTTGATGTCATCTTTGAAGAAATAGGGAACAGTAAACAATCCCAGCAACAGCAACAAAAAAATGATACTTATGAACATAACTATCTTTCTGAAAAATGATTTTTTCTTTTTCTTCACTATTTTTTTCATCTGATTATTTATCCTTAAAATATGCTATTTCTCTTATCTTTTTTAAAAAATATTTTTTCTCGACAATATCTGAATCTACTAATTTATCGAAAGCTTCTTTTGCATCATCCAGATAACCTATTTTTTCATAGATAATAGGAACTATATACATTGAATAAGCATAATGCTTGCTTTTTTTGTATTGTGACTTATTGACAATATCCAAGAAATAAGGTAAAGCGTGTTGAACATTTCCCTTTCTGTAATAATTAATACCTATATCGAAATTACGTGTTTCTTCATTAAAAACTTTATCTAAATGAATACCGCGAATATAGAAACAATTATCAGTACAGTTTTCTACCAAGTCCAATAACTTTATTGTATCATTTATCAACGGGAAATACAATTTAAAGTTTAGTACTTGTCCCGGAGCTGTGAATTTATGCATATTTGGGCAGTTTTCTATACCCTCTGATTTTATCATGTCAAATTTGATTCTCTTATCGGGTAGTGAAATAAAAACATCGCTGTTTACACAAAATGCTCCGTTTTCTATCTCGTTTTTTAAGCTCATAAAAAGAATAGTGAAATTATCTGTTTTCTCTATTTTCTCAATATTGAGGGTAGGATGGCTCTTCATATCTACTACTGGATTCTCAATAGTTTGAGCATTTGATTCAAAAGCGATAAGAAAGATAATAAAGAAAATGTAATATGTTTTTTGCATAGGTAAAATATTTAATACTCTAACCCAATTAGCCTATACTTTGGTATAAATAAATAATAAAATCACATTTTTTTAACAACTAAAATGTATCCTACCAAGTTTCCTCAAAATCTTTTCCTGAATTTAGATCTTTTGCGAGTTCTATCAGACCGGCGTGCTTTATTATACTTTTCACTTTTCTTAGCCAGCTTTTGCGGTGATTGTAAGAGTTTTTTTTGCCACCAATACCATTTAGAAAAACATAAGTAGTTTCGAGTTTCAGTAGTATATTTTTACCCTTTTCTTTTACGAGTTTATTCATTAGTTCTTTAGTTTCCCTAAATGCTTTTATATTACTGTCTTTTGAAATAAATACCGATATAAAATCATCAATGTTTTTAGCGATTGCTTCACTTTTCTCCTTTGGATGATATTTGAAGTAAGCGAGATTGTATTTTGAACCGGCAATTTCTTGGGGTCTATAGTCTTTTTTCCAACTTTTAGGTCTTTTTTCCCAAATAAGGTCTTTTTTATCGTATTTTAATATTTCCAAAGAGTCAAATAATATCTCTCCGGTTTTTTTTATACGTGGTAAAAATAAAGAGGGCAAAGTAGTATCTCCTTTATTGGCACCCAAAGCAAGTATGTTGCCGGTAATTTTACCTACATATCCACTATTCCAACCGGACTCAAGACCTGCAATTGCCAACAGAGCAGCCGGAGGAATATTGTCCTTCATACAGGTTTCAGTTACTTTTTCAGAAAGCATTTGATAAAAAGCAGTTACATGTCTGTGTTTTCGCAGACGATATTTTTCAATCTTTTTGCTATTGATTATTTCTTTTTCCGGAATTTCCTTGTAGTCATAATTTTCATGATTATTCAATACAGTATATCCTAATATCGTTAAAATAGATAGAAATAAAAGGATAATTACTGTACTTCTCTTCATTGAATAATATTAAATGATTTTTATCTTGTATTTCATTCGGGTTATGATTCAATACTTTCCAAAACCTAGGTAAAAGTAAAATAAATTTTGATTATTTTATGTAAAACATACAAAAAATATGTGCAAAAACCTTTGTTTTTCAAAAATCAAGCACTTTATGGACAGACACTATTTAGTATCTGTCCACAAAGTCATTAAAATTGAAAAATAATCTTTTTGCGATATTTTTACTTTATTCAAATTACTGATGCTAAGGCATCACTAATTCTCAGAAAGACAAAAATCTCATCAAAAACCTTTGTTTTTCAAAAATCAAGCACTTTATGGACAGACACTAATTAAAACTTACCGTACAATCATTTGAACAGAATAACAAGTCTATATGACTTACTTTTGCAAAATACAATTTTAAATTCAAATAAATTTAGAGATGAAATTTATAATTAGCCGGTTAATGTACACAATTATAATTGTTTTATTATCCTGTTCTTATATCGGGGCACAGGATATTTCTCAAATTGTAAAAAGCAAGCCTTTTGCATTTTCCGGCAGCTTGTATTTGAGTGGTGACAGCTACTCCAATTTTGAAAATAGTCCATTGCGAAGAAGCCCTTATTCCTACGCAATAATAGGCTCACCGGTATTGACAATCTACGGTATATCGCTACCTTTTGATTTTTCATTTAGCGATCAACAATTTAGTTATTCACAACCATTCAATATATATGGAGTGAGTCCAAGATACAAGTGGGCTCAGATACATCTTGGATATAGAGGTATGAATTTTTCTTCATTGGTTATGTCCGGAAAACAGTTTTATGGCTCAGGTATAGAACTGAATCCCGGAAAATTCAGATTTAAAGCATTATACGGTAAATTAAAAGACCTGTATGCACAAAGGGATACATTGACATTCGGTACAAATATAATAGATACCTATGAGAGAATGATTAATGGGGTCAAAATAGGTTATGGTAGTAGAAACAAGATAGATTTTATGTATGTAAAAGTACGTGATAAAGATAATAATCTAGCAATTAAGGAAGCAGACAATAATTATTTATTGCCCGAAGATAATTTGGTTTTAGGGCTTAACACGAGCTTTACATTATTCAAAAACTTTCAATTTTTCATTGAGACAGCAGCATCGCTACATACTGCTAACCAAAGAGCAGATATAGAAATAGAAGATAAAGATATAGCTAAATTAGCAAAAAAAATCAAAAACTTAATAGAACTTAATGCCTCTACAAGATGGGGATTTGCCGGCAAAACAGGGTTACAATACAAACATAGGGGATTTGGAATAGGGGCTACTTACCATAGGGTTGACCCTTTTTATAAGTCATTGGGTTTGTATTATATGAATACGGACTTTGAGAATTATGCAGGAAATTTAAGTTTCGGATTATTTAAAAATAAAGTACAGCTACGAATTACCGGTGGTTTTCAAAAGAACAATTTATCAAAATTAAAACAAAGCACAGATTTAAGGAAAATAGGATCTGTAAGCCTCAGTTATTTTTCTCCTGGTGGGCTTAGTTTAGTCGCTAATTACAGCAACTACCAGACAGATCAAACAGCCGGATATGTCAAGGTAAATGATTCCTTAAAATTGGCTTTAGTGAATGAAATGGCTATGTTTTCTCCTAGTTATTCCTGGAAGAAAGGGAAAAATAATCATTCTATAAATGCAAGCATTAGTTATCAAAAATTTAAGGATATAAATCAATTTAGAAAACTGAGTTTGGTGAATGATAAAAACTATAATATTTCTTTAAATTACAATTTAAGTACACCGGCCAAAACCAATTATAATCTTGGAATAAATTACTTTTCACTTGCATCAGGAGATAATGTAGAAAATCAGATTGGATTGAATTTGGGAGTAAGTAAAAGGTTGTTTAAAAACCGATTAAATATAAGAGTGAATGGTTCTTGGAACAAAAACACGTACAATAGTGAAAGTGATGGTTATTCTTTGAGCACGCGAAACACAATAAGCTATAAAATCACAAAAAATCAAAATATATCCTTTGGTATAATATGGATGAACAGAACAGGATTGCATAGAAGAAATATAAATGAACTAAGATCAAGCTTAAATTATGGCTTGACATTTTGAAACAATAATATTTTAATAATATAAACTTATATTGATGAAACGCAAAAATATTTTACTTGGGTTGCTACTTACTCTATTTGTATCAAATACTCTATTTTCACAATCTTATCCTATAAATGTAACTACTTTTGTTAAGCCTCCATATCCTACCGGTTTTGAAGATTGGGATAATGTATTAAATAAAGTTTTTGTCAATATTTCTAATATATCTTCAAAGGAGATTGATGTAAATCTAAATATTTCTATAACAGGACCTAATGGATTTACAGTTTATAAGCAGAAAGCATTGGATTCCGAATTAAATCTTGGGTCACATCTAAGTGTAAACATTAAAGGAAATGACTGGGAAACATATGATGTTAATCTTAAATTTGAAGATATATTTCCAGAAGATGAGCGAAAATTTATATTAAAGAATAGAGCTTTTCGTGAAGGAAACTACCAAGTTTGTATCCAAGCTGTTGATAAATCAGGTAAAATACCTCTTTCTTCTAAAAATGAAGGATGTTTTTCATTTGAGGTCATATATGGTGATCCTCCAAACATTATTAATCCTACAGTTAATGCGGTTATCCCGTCACACACACCTTCAATGGTTGCATTTAATTGGACTCATCAGGTAATTGGGGCACCATTTGATTATTCGCTAAAAATAATAGAATTACCGAGTTTAAAAATAAGTGATATATACCAAGAAATGAATAATCCCGGTAAACCACCCTTTTATGAAGAAGATAATATAAGGGGATTTTCAAAAGTTTTGTTGAATGAAAATTTTAAAAACGGATATCAATATGCTGTACGGGTCACTGCTCAGGATCCAAATGATAAAGTGTTTTTCAAAAATGCAGGACATAGTAAAATTATTGTTTTTAAATACAATACAATAGAAAATGACTGTAGTAATATGGGATCATTTATTTTGAAACCACATTATCCGATGGAAGGCGATACGTTACCCTTTTTTAACTTACCTATTATATCTGAAATGACGCCGCAATGTGATCAGTATAGGCAATTATATTATGTGTTTTCAATAAACAAAAAGAAACTAAAAAAGGTACGTGTTAAATGGAAAAAAGGAGCTCTTGAGTATATGCAAACTAATTTAAAAGATAAAAGCATTAGATGGGGGATGGGATCAAAAATGCAAATGATTCAGAAAACTTTTAAAAGAGGGCGCAAGTATTCGTGGGGAGCAGAGTCAACTGTTAAAACCAATAAAGGTGGAACATATGGGTTTAATATCGATAGCGTTGGCTTTGTGGTAGGTATGCCAAAACCGATATTGGAGTCTCCAGCTGCCAACGAAAAAGTTGGAGCTGGCAATATATCATTTACATGGAAACCCATAATGAGGCAAAAGAAAATTTTGCCTGATTATAAAGTTATGAATTTAAGTGCCATGGATAAGAAGAAAAAACATCCTGAATCAATAATTTCCAAAGTTAATGAACATTGGGTTATTCAAGTTTTTTCAACAAATAAAATAGACTATCAAAAACGAATAGCTTCAAAAGACGGTAAAATTGATATTGATCCTGATGATTATTATGATAAAACTTCTCATTCTTATAATGGAAATTCGATATTAAATGAACTGGGGAAAGAAATAACAGCAGATATAAATATCACTAAAAAAGGAGACTATTGGTGGAGAGTTGTTTGGATGATTAATCCTGATCTTGCTGCTTCAAGTGTTAGTGAGTCCAATATTTATCACGCTTCTTCATTAAAAAAGTTTCATGTTGGAGCAAAGAACAATGATGATTCGTCACCTGAAGGAGATTGTATATCAAATAGCATTGCAGAGGAAATAAAGGACAAAAAAGAAACTAAAGATCTGAAAAAAAATCAAGTCTTAAAAATAGGTTTATTCAATCTAAAAGTAACAGAAATAACAAGTTCAAAAAACAATGTTTTTAGTGGTAAAGGCGAAATTGTAATTAAATTTCTGAATAAGCTAAAAATGGAAGTTGAATTTAAAAACATAAAAAAGAATAAAGCTAATCAAATATTCGCCGGAGAAGTAAAAGCTGTAAAAAACACTAAAAACAGTCAATTCTTCACTAAGTACAATAAGTATATTCAATTTGCAAAAAAAGGAGCCGTCCTAGGATTAAATAAAACAAAAAAGTTATTTAAGAAGACATCTTTAGAACTGGCCAATGAACTTGAAGTACTTGCAAAATCATCAGACAGACTTGTTCGTTCATTAATGGGTAAAACAACGGGGTTACCAGTAGGTTTAGATAAAACTTTTGATGGTAATACATTTGTTATTTCTATTGCAGAAATGACGTTTACACCAAGGAATGCAGTGATGAACGGGCTGATAAATGTTAAGATTCCCGGATTAGATTTTGATCTTGACAAATATATGGTTTTAAGTACAGAAGATATAAGTTTTTCGCCCTCTGGTCTTGGGACGGAAGGCAAAGCATTGTTAGCTTTTGATTTGAATTTTGTTTTGAGCAAAGACAATAATGCCGACGCAGATGAAATAATAATAAAAAGCAGGGATAGCAACGCAAATAACTTAGAAAATAGTACGTATGTTCAATGGGATTGCCACGGATTTAAGCAACTAAATATGGCATTTGAGTATAAGTTTTCTCGAAAAACCATTATTCCTGATGATGAAAATGATAAAGGAAGAGTCATTGCTAAAGCAGCAATCAAGGTAAAAAACGGAATGAATATCATGGGTAAGGTTACGATGGAAAGTTTTCAATTGCCTTTTGAAAAGCTCAAAGGATATGCATTTGAAGTCAAGGATGCGTACATTGACCTTTCCAATAAAAGCAATCCTGATGGGCTATTAGCAAATCTACCAAAAAACTATAAAAGTAGCACTCTGGGCAATAAAGACGTAAGGCTAGGGAATATGTGGAGAGGGTTTTGGTTGAAGAAAATGGAAGTCAAGCTGCCAATGTATATAGGAAATGTAGATAAAAATAACCGTAACACAAAAATATCAATAGACAATATGATTATTGACAAATCCGGGTTTACAGCATCATTTTTAGTACGCGATTTGATAAAATGGGAAGAAAAAATCACGAAGGATACAAAATCTGTAGATGGTTGTGCCTTGTCAATAGATTCACTTTATGCAGATGTCTTGCAAAATAATTTGGTAAGAGCCGGAATATCAGGAAAGATTGGACTGGCAATTACCGATAAAAGAGATTATCTTAAATATCGAGGCGTTATTGATAGTAAAAAGGGTAAATCAAAGAATGAAACTGCATTTGATTTTTCACTTTATCCACAAAAGAATATTAGTATTCCCATTCTGGCATTTGCTAAATTGGATATAAAACAATCTTCTACATTCAAAATGTCAATAGGGAAAAAGAGCTATATTGATGTCAATATCAATGCAGCAGCTAATATTAATACGGACTCTCTGAGTGATGATGCCAAAAAAGGGATTGAAATATTGGCAAATGTTGGATTGAAAATGAAGGGAATAAAAATTCAAAATCTTAGATACAATAGTACAAAAGGAATAGTAAGCAAAGACTTTAAGTTTTCATTGGCTAGCCCTCAAAAATTTATGGCGGGATTTCCTCTTAGCTTGAAAAACTTTAAACTATCAGAGGGAAATAATCCAAAAGTGACTTTCGATGTTGGTTTGAACCTTATGTCAAAGACAAAAAAAAATGCAAATAGTATTGCTGTGGTCACCAAATTATCTATCCTTACTCAGCTAGAGTTAAATAACCTAAGTTTGGCTAAAATTAAAAATTTTAAAATCGTAAAAGTTAAGCTGGATTCCATTGATATAAAAGCACAAGTAAGCTCTATTAAGTTTCAAGGAATGTTAGTGTTTTATGACGAAACAAAAAAAGATTCAAACAAAAAAGATTACAATAGAAAGGGGTTTAAAGGCAGAATGAAATTGAGTTTGCCTTCCAATATAAATGTTGAATTGGATGGAGAATTTGGCACAATTTTTTATAAAAAAACAAAACAGTTTAACACAGATAAGTGGTATAGCTATTGGAGGATTTACGGTAAAGTTGGACTTGGTAAGGGAGTTCCTATTTTTTCAGGAGTGTCACTATATAAACTTGGTGGTGGTGTATATTACCACATGACTTCTACATTTAAAAAGGGTAAATATGAATATGCAGAAGACTTCAGAACAAGCTTGGGCTTACAATTTGAGGGCACAATAGGGTCTACTGACCAAGGAAAAGCATTTGTTTGTGATACCAAAATTAGTGCAGAATTCACTAAGGATTGGGGCATGAAAAAGTTTATGTTCATTGGAAAATTGCATATGATGAATAAAAGCATGAATGATAAAGCTTCTAAAATAATAGGCGATTTAGATTTGGAATATGTTGACAAAGGGATAAGCCCGATTGAAAGTAGAAAAGGAAAAGATGAATCCTTTGTACATGCAAAACTCTCCATTACCGCAAACCTTGGAGCAGTAAAAGGAGGGATGGATAGTAAAGGGAAAATGGTAATGGCAACATTTTATTCCCGCGTGGATAAAAAGAAAGAAAAGAAAGAAAAGAAAAAAGAAGAAAAGAAAAATTCCTCTCCTAATGAAGAAGGATATTGGTTCTTTAATATGGGAACACCTTCAAAAAGAGGTGTGCTGAAAGTAGATTTTGCAGCAATAAAAGATAAGAAGAAAGACAAAAAAAAGGGGGATAGTAAAAAAGGCGATAAAAAAGAGGACAAAAAGAAAAAGGAAAAGAAAAAAGAGAAAAAGAAGAAAACCAAAAAGCCTTTAATTGATGTAGCATTCTCCTGTTATATAATGGCGGGTCATGATGTTCCGGGAACATTACCCCCACCTAGTAAGGCATTTCTTGAAATACTTAAAAAAGCTAAGAAAGGTTCCTCAAGTGGGAAGACAAAAGATTTGTCAGGGGGAAAGGTTGATGAATTAACAAGTGGTAAGAAAAGAGAGCCGTATAAAGGGTTGGGTGTTGGCTTTGCATTTGGAGCTGCTGCAAATTTGCACTTTAATGCTGAACCTGTTCCATTTTATATCAATGTAGATGCAGCAATTGGTTTTGATATTAATTACACAAGAGATGAAAACAGAACATGTCTTGAAAGTGGTTTGCATCCGGGAGACAATTTCTGGTACGCAACAGGGCAGTTATACGCAGGGTTGGCTGCAGATTTCGGACTTCATGTAAAGCTGTTTTTTATAGATAAACAAGTCTCTATTTTTAAGGGTGCTGCTACCGTACTTCTCAAAGGAGGATTTCCAAATCCAAACTGGGCTTATGGAGAGGGCGATCTGCACTATAATGTTTTGAATGGATTGGTCGAAGGGCAATATCATTTTCAATTTGATGTAGGTAATAAATGTACGGTTGTTTCGAGTTCTTTTGGGCAGTTAGCACAAATGGATTTCATTCAAAGTATAAAGCCCGGAGATAAAGATAAAAAAGTAGATGCGTTTTCTGAATGCACAGCCGCATTTGCTCTACCTGTAAATAAAACAATGAAGATACCGGTAGAAGAAGGTAAAATTAAAATAATAGTGCCTTATATTTATAAATGGACATTAGAGGACAATGATGGAAAAACAGTACCTACCGAAGATATTTTCTTTGATAGCAAACATGTATTGGCAACCTTGAGTCCTAAAGTTATGTTGAGTGGTAAAAGCAAATTTAAGCAAGAAATAGAAATTAGGGCTAAAGAAAAATTAACTAATGGTATGTGGATTGCTATTAAAGACAAAAACGGTACTGCATGGAATGAGAAAAGGAATTATACTTTTGAAACAGATAAAGCTCCTAATGTCATTGTAGATAAAAATGTGCTGTACACATATCCATTTGAATATCAGAGGTCATTTTTAAAAGGAGAAACTGATAATAACACGGGGTACATTGTCCAAAAGAAAGGAGTGCCGGGACTTTTTAATAACGAAAATATATTTGTAGCAAGATTCACAAGAGTAGATGGCAGCGACTATTCTTTTGAAACAGAAATATCTTTCGAGGATTATCATAGAATAGTAAATTTTGATATCTCAAAATTAGAGAATGATAAGTTTTATTCTATGCAAATAATCGAAAAACAACCAATTAAGTTCGTGCTTCTCGGAGAGGAAAGTAATAATTCAGATTTGAATAATTTGACAGTTGACGATGGCAACAAACCTCTTATACCGGTAAAAGAAACAAGTGTGAGCTTATTGAAAGGATCAAAAAGCACAATGGTATCCAAAGAGATTAAGCATAGAGAATTGCCGGGAACAAGCAAAAAAACCGGAGAAAGAATTATATATCAATTTTATTTTAAAACAAGTAAATATAATACATTCAAACAAAAAATTGCAGGAAAAAATTGGAATAAAAAATCTAAAACATTCTTTACTAAAAATGCTATTTATGATTTAAACGCAAATTTAGATGAAGCATTGGATCAATTTGATGTAAAAGGTTATATTAAAAATGAATACAAAGTTGATCCTTTAGTAACTGTTTATTTAAACGATGATATATTCGAGCACACATATTATGATAAAAAATATCCGGTCAATGATTATATAAAGGACAGAGTTAATTTGCATGTTAGATTTCCAGTAAAAAAGATTACTGATTATTTGAAATATAAAAGAATTTATGGTTTTGGTATGATGCGAGATCTAAAAATGAGAAATTTTATTCATATTCTGTCAGAAGAAACTCAATACTCCAATCCAATTGATAAAACTGAATTGTCTCTCAATAATAACCCAAAACCTAAAAATGATGGTTTTGTAGGAAATATCAATGGAAATAATAACGGAACTTCAGGTGGTATATTGGGAGGTGTTCTATCCGGTGGAAGTGATACTAATGTAACAATGGGTGGATTTGTTCCTAATAACACCTTATCAATTAGGTATGCTGCCAAATTGTTTGGTATGGTGTACTTAAAAGAAGGACAAAATTTCATATCTAAAGTTATGTCCAAGCATATTGCATTTACTACTGAGACTAAAGTCAACAATTATTATACTAAATATCATATAAAAAGGAATCATTGGTGGTTGTCGTACTATAAAAATATAAGGAGAACTAATTTGAGTCCGTATCTAATAGATTATGATGCTTGGGCTACAACATATAATAAGTACATGATAAGTGAGAAAATGGAATTGAGTATGATAACAATAGGAAAATTTATAAAAGATAAATCAAGATTTAAATCATACGTCCCTCATTTTTTGGGTTTGGATCAGAATGAAATGCAAAACACAAAGGAAAGTTCTTTTATAATTCAATATCAATACCCGGTCAAAAAATCATATAAAATGTATAAAACCGGGAAAAAAGTCAAATCTAACCTAAAAAAAGGTACTAATATCCGTGTTAAGTTCAAATCTAATCCATAGCACTAAAAGCAATAATTATTAATATTTAGAAATGTTGAAAAAAATGAAAAAAATGAAAAAAGCTATATTATTATATTTTGTTTTATTGCTTGGCATAAGTTCTTCTTTTGCTCAAGATACAATTGTAAATAAACTTTTTTTGACAGGTAAATACGATGGTGAAAAAATCATTTTAAGATGGGCTCCAGGAGACGCAGGCACATGGCATATGTCAAATACTCAGGGTTATAAGCTGGAGAGGCTTGAATTTACCGATAGCACGGATTTTTTTGAAAATGGATTTAAAAATATGACAAGTGCAGCTATTAAGCCATGGCCATTGGCAGATTGGGAGACGATAGCAAACAAAGAGTCAGGAGATAGGTATGCTGCTATTGCTGCACAAACCATTTGGGGAAAGAGAAATAAATCAGATCCAAAAAATATCGATGCTAGTTTCTGGGAAAAATCAAATGAGTTAGAAAATCTGTACGGTATGTGTCTTTTGTCTGCTGATTATTCAGCAAATGCCGCGTTAGCTTCCGGGTTGAGATATGAAGATAGCAATATTGATATCGGCAAAACATATATTTACAGATTGAGTAGTCTTGCCGGTTCTATTGATTATCCGATTGATACAGCAGTATTTTATATAAAACCAATAAATAAAGAAATTGCAATACCCCTTGAGATAAGTACTTTCAAAGAATCAGAAAATGCAATAGAAATTTTATGGAAAAGAGGTTTTAATGAATATTTTTCAGGATACTTTATTGAAAAATCGGACAATGGGGGTCAGAGTTTTTATAGATTGAATGAAAGTCCTTTCATAGATAGTAAAACTGAAGATAATAATGTATCAGAAGAGTTTAACACATATATAGACTCTGTTGGTAAAAATTATATTAAACACCAATATCGTATCGTAGGAATCAATACTTTTGCGGAGTATAGTAGTCCATCTAAAGTGATAACGGCAATGGGTAGAGACAGAACCCCGCCAGATGCTCCACAAAATATAAAAGCTGAAGAAATAGGAAAACAAAAAATGTTAATATCATGGCAATATTATGATACCTCCGATGATATCAAAGGATTCCTCATATCGAGAAGCGAAGGAATACGCGGAGAGGAGGTAGCCTTAACAAATGATTTTTTATCTAAGGATACAAGGTCATTTATAGATACAAGTTATGATGAAACAATCAATAACTGGTACTTAGTATATGCTGTTGATACTGCAGGGAATGCAAATGTAGCATTTCCGGAATACGGCTCTATAATAGATAGTATTCCTCCAGCTCCACCACAAGGGCTATCAGGTACAATTGATTCAAATGGTGTAGTAAATATTAAATGGAATCTAGGTAGTGAAAAAGATATTTCGGGATACAAATTATTCTTTGCTAACCAAGACGACCACGTGTACATGAATGTAAATAACATTCCTATCAGGGATACTGTTTTTACCGATTCTATACCATTGAATGTATTGACAGAAGATATTTATTATAAAGTTGTAGCTGTCGATATGGTTGGTAATACTTCTGGTTTTTCTAAAACCATAAAATTAAAAAAACCTGATATCGTAGCACCGGAATCTCCGGTATTTATTGACTACAAAGTAACAGAAAAAGGAATTAAATTGAAATGGGCAATGAGTACTTCGCATGACGTCGTGATGCATTACCTGTATAGAAGAGAGGTTGAGACTGAAAGATGGGATTTGATTTATAGAGAAAATAAAAATGCGTACATAGATGACGGAACTATACCCAACAAGGAATATGAGTATAAGATTTTAGCGCAAGATGATGATGGGTTATTCTCAGAATTAAGTTTCACAATCCAACTAACAGCCATTGATTTTAAAGATCTGATACCTGTAAAAGATATTTATGCTAAATATAACAAAGAAAGCAATACCATCAAAATCAGTTGGAATTACGCAAAACAAGGGGATTTTTCAGCTATGCTTTTTAAAGCAATAGGTAAAGGAAGTTTTGAATTTGTAAAACAGGTAGATCTATCATTAAATGAAGTGATTGATACTGATATACGTACAGGTAATACTTATGAATATGTGATTCAAGTAAAAGATAAAAACAAAAAAGAAAGCGGTTTTAGCCCTATTGCTAAAGTCAATTTAATAAATATAAAAGAATAACAATACTTCTCGCAATCTATTTTTAAAATTTCCTATTTAACACAAAAAAATAAATTATGAAAAATTATAATACTTTAAAATTGATGTTGATAACCTTGTTTTTAGCAATTGGTCTCTCTGAATCTATTGCAGGTACTCATCATACTGAAAAAAGACCTATTGATAAAGTAAGTTTTGATTGCCCTCAACTTACAATTGTTGATTCTAATAATAAACCTTGTTATGATATGTGCAATGGATATATATCTGTTGATGAAGTTACTAATGGTGTTCCTCCCTATACGTATCTTTGGAGTAACGGGGAAACTACGCAATGGATAGAAAATCTTTGTGAAGGGAGTTACTCTGTTACTGTCACCGATGCTAATGACTGTACTGTTGATAAGGATTATAGTCTTGTAGGATACAGCCAAATTATCCCTAATGCATCTGCTACTGATGAGACTTGTCCATCTTGCAATGACGGAACTGCAACTACAAACCCAACAGGAGGAGAATCCGGATATTGGTATGAATGGAGCAATGGAGAGTTTGTTCAAACAATTGTTAATTTAGCTCCGGGTGATTATACCGTGACTGTTGGTGACCAAGTGGAGTGTTCAGAGACTCAAACAGTAACAGTAGCAGCATTTGAATGTCCGGATTTGACTATTGTAGATACTTATATTGAACCGTGCTTTGGCGTTTGCAATGGAATCATCTCCATTGATGATGTGACAAATGGAGAAGCTCCCTTCTCTTATGCATGGAGTAATGGTGAAACCACCAGCAGTATCTCTGATTTGTGTGCAGATAGTTATACGGTAATTGTTACTGACGCTAACAGTTGTACCGTCGAAAAAACATATAATTTAAGTGAATTACCTCAGATTGTTCCTAATGCAGAAGCTTCTGATGAATCATGCAACGGCTGCAATAATGGTTCGGCAACAGCAAACCCAACCGGAGGAAATCCCGATTATTGGTATGAATGGAGCAATGGAGAAACTACTCAAACTATTACAGGTTTGGCTCCGGGTGATTATACAGTAACTGTTGGTGACCTAAATGAATGTACTTCTGAAGAAACTGTAACTGTAGCAGCATTCGAATGTCCGACATTAACAATTGTTAACTTTCAACAAGATCCGTGTTTTGGTACTTGTACCGGCTATCTTTCAGTAGAAAGTGTAACAAACGGGGAAATGCCGTATACATATGAATGGAGCAATGGAGCGACAACCTCATCTATCGACAACTTGTGTACTGGAGATTATTCAGTAACAGTCACAGATGCAAATAATTGCGTAGTAGATAAAGATTTTATTGTTGATGAATTACCTCAGATTGTTCCTAATGCAGAAGCTTCTGATGAATCGTGTAACGGCTGCAATAATGGTTCGGCAACAGCAAACCCAACCGGAGGAAATCCCGATTATTGGTATGAATGGAGCAATGGAGAAACTACTCAAACTATTACAGGTTTGGCTCCGGGTGATTATACAGTAACTGTTGGTGACCTAAATGAATGTACTTCTGAAGAAACAGTAACTGTAAATCAGTTTGGTTGTCCTGATTTATCAATAGAATCAACAAAGACAGATGATAGTTGTTTTGGTT
This sequence comes from Saprospiraceae bacterium, assembly GCA_026986005.1. Classification (GTDB taxonomy): domain Bacteria; phylum Bacteroidota; class Bacteroidia; order Chitinophagales; family Saprospiraceae; genus JADJGA01. Next base: position 46,980 of record JALSPK010000172.1, on the reverse strand, counting down.
CATCTGATGGAGAAATAACAATTACAAACGTGGTTAACGGAGTACCACCATTTGTATATGCTTGGAGCAATGGTCAAACTTCTCAAACAGCAGTTAATCTAGTTGCAGGAGCTTATACTGTTACTGTTACAGATGCAAATAATTGTTCGGTTATTTCCAATACAATTACAATAACCCAACCTGATGCTATCTCTCCAAATGTGACGTCAAATAATGAATCTTGTTCAGGATGCAACGACGGTTCGGCAGCAGCAAACCCTTCAGGAGGAACGGGAACATACACATATTTGTGGAATACAGGCGCAACATCACAGTCAATTGCAAATTTAGAACCGGGAGAATATACAGTCACAGTTTATGATGAAAATGAATGTTTTGCAGAACAAACAATTACTGTAGTAGCTTTCGATTGTCCTAGCTTGACTTTAGTAGATAGCAAGATTAATACTTGTTTTGGTATTTGTAGCGGTAACATTCAGGTATTAGAGGTCACAAATGGTGTTGAGCCTTACACTTATTTATGGAGTAATGAAGCTACCACTAGCGGTATTAGTGATTTATGTTCAGGTGAATATTCTGTAACAGTAACAGATGCAAATAACTGTACTGTAACTAAAAGCTATACTATTAATGAGTTTTCTCAAATTGTTCCAAATGCAGGTTCAACTTCTGAGACATGTAATGGATGCAATGACGGTACGGCAACTGCAAATCCTACCGGTGGGACACCACCGTATTGGTATACTTGGAGTAATAATGCTACAACACAAAGTATAACAGGCCTTGCTCCCGGTAATTACACTGTAACAGTAGGGGATGTAAACGAATGTTCTTCTACCCAAACAGTTTCTGTTGGTAAATATGGATGTGAAGAAATGGTTTTTGATGATAGTCTTCAAAATATTTCTTGTTATGGAAATTGTGATGGGATAATTTCAATAGACGGAATATCTAATTCTTCAGGTAATGTGACCTATTTATGGAGTACAGGATCAAATGAGAATGGGATATCACAACTATGCGCCGGTTCATATTCGGTAACAGTTACTGATAACGAAACAAATTGTATTACAATAAAAACTTATGTTGTTGTTCAACCTCAACTATTGGATGAATCTGTAACAAAAACAGATGAATCTTGTCTTGGATGCAATGATGGTACAGCAACTGCAAGTCCGACAGGAGGAACTGCACCATACCAATATTTATGGAGTAACGGGATGACTACAGCAGGAATAAATAATCTTTCGCCGGGACAATACGATGTGGTTATAACAGATATTAATGGGTGTTCAATAGCGGACACTATTGCGATAGAAAAATTTATATGCCCTGATTTAGTAATCGAAGATACGATTAAAAATGCTTCTTGTTTTGGTGAATGTGATGGAGTAATTAACATAATGGGAGTCACAAATAGTACAGGATCTATTTCATATAGTTGGAGTAATGGATCTACTCTAAATGAACTTGAGAATCTTTGTGAAGGCTCATATGTTGTTACAATAACAGATAAAATATCTAAATGTACTGTTATTAAATCTTACAATATTACACAAGCTCAGGAAATAGTAATTATAGTTGATTCAATAGTCAACCCAAATGGAAATGCTGGAGGTACAATTATTTTGCATACTAATGATAATAGCCACACATATTCTTGGACCGGTCCTGATGGTTTCAACTCTAACTCAAAAGATATTGATGAACTTAAAAAAGGATGTTATACTCTCGTAGTAACGGATGAATTAGGATGTACAAAGGATACGACTATCTGCTTGGAGTCTACAGGAATTTATGCTATTGATACCAATGCTCAACACATTAAAATCTATCCAAATCCAGTCAGAGGTATTCTATATTTTGATTTTAGTAAAACGACTATCAATGCCGGCGAAATAATTCTTACCAATATCTCCGGTATAAGATTAAAAAGGAAGTTGTTCCTATCTCAAAAAATGGAATTAGATATTTCAATGTTACAAAATGGAGTATATATAGTAATGATAAAGTCAAATAATAATACTTCCTTTAGAAAAATAGTTGTTTCAAATTAAGTTGGTTTTTAAAGGGTGTGGATAAATTTCACACCCTTTTTTTATACTATATTTAATCTGGTTATCAATTCTTCTTTTTTTACTCTTGATACCGGAATTATTTTAGAATTGCACATGTGTATTGTACCTCCTGCACCTCTGGAATACTTATCAACATGGGTTAAATTGATTAAGTATGACTGGTGAACTCTAAAAAAAACTTTGCAATCTTTGAAATACTTTTCCTCTACATATTTAAGTGTTTTAGAAATAATAATTCTTTTTCCGTCTAGAAGGGTGAAAGTTGAGTAGTTTGAATCTGCTTTTACACATATTATATGATCAACTCTTATCATTTCAATACCATCTATCGTTGGTAAACCTATTTTTTTGATATTGTTTTGATCTTCTAGCATTTGAGTCAATAGGTTCATTATATTACTTTCTTTTACTGGTGTTTCAAGAGTGCTCTTTGCTTTTGAAACAGCATTAATCAATTCTTCTTTACCAATAGGTTTAAGCAAATAATCCAAAGCATTTACCTTTATAGCTTTAATTGCAAACTGGTCATAAGCTGTAGTAAAAATTATTTTAAAATCTATTTTATCTAGTTCTGCCAACATTTCAAATGCGTTCATATAAGGCATTTCGATATCTAAAAAAACAATATCAGGCTGATATCGGTTAATAGCCTCTAAACCTTCGTTTCCTCCTTGACAAACTTTTACAATTTCGACTTCGGGACAATTTCTTTCGATTTCATATTGCAGAGTTTCAATAGCAAATTTTTCATCATCAATTATTAACGCTCTAATCATTTTTTTCATCTGTTATAAGTTTATTGTTCGTGTATATGGCTATTTTAAAACTATATCTATTACTACTTTTGTTCCTAAAGCATTAGATTTTATATCGTATAAATCTTCTATTTTTACTGTGTAGTAAAAATCACTAAACATCATGTCCAAATCCATACGGCTTTTTGTTATTTTCATTCCTTTTGATTTTCTTTTTTGTGCAGATCGACTTTTTGCTGCAAAGGCAGCTTTGCGCCCTACACCATTATCTTTGATCATACATCTAAAGCCTTTGTCTATTTTACTAAAACATATTTCCAATAGGCCTTTGCCGTTTTTCTTGTGCATCAAACCATGCCATATTGCATTTTCAACATAAGGTTGAAATAAAAGAGGTGGAACAAAAAAACTGTCTATACTCAATTTATCCTCAATACTAATTGTAAAATCAAAACTTTCATCAAATCTCATTTTTTCAATAGAAACGTACAAATTCAAAGTTTCTATCTCCTGAGATAATGGTATTTTTTTCTCAGAAGAATTATTTAGTATCATTCGTATTAACCTTGAGAAATCAGTAAGATAATCGGCTGCTTTTTCTTTATCCCTTTTCAAAACATACAATTTTATTGCGTTCAATGAATTGAATAGAAAATGTGGATTCATTTGAGCTCTTAAAGCTTTCATTTCAACTTCAGCAAGTTTTTTATTAAATGCAGTTTTTCGTTTTTCTTCTTTTCTTATGCTATTTATTTTAAGTTTATTCAAATACAATATCAAACTGCTAATTATTAAAGCTACAATAAACCAAAACCACCATCTTTTCCAGAATGGGGGAGAGATATGTATATTTATTTTTGCTATATTTTTACTCCAATCGCTATCAGCTCTTTTTGATTTTACTTTAAATGTATAATCCCCTCCTTGGATATTGGTATACCCGGCATATTTTCGCTTATTTACTATTGTCCAATATTCATCTATTCCTTCAAGCATATATGCATATTGCTTTTGCTCTTTAGAATCAAAATCAAGTGAAGAAAATTCAAATGAAAAGAAATTTTGAGTATAATCCAGGTTAACATCAGAAATCATATCAGGATTCTTACCATTTTTATATGGTTTGTCGAAAATATTAAAACTAGTTATTAATGCTTTAACATCAAGAACTACCGGATTAATTGAGTCAGGAGTGAAACAATAAAAGCCATTATATGCTCCTACCCATATATTGTTGTTTCTATCAATTGTTAGATAATTCAAATCCTCTAAGCCGTATGATTTTCCATAATTTATTGTTTTACCTGAATTTGGATTTACTTTTGTAAGTCCTTTATCTGAAGTCATCCATATATTATCTTCTTTATCTTTCACAACACTATTTACTCTTACCGTTGGTAATTTCAGATCCATATCAATAATTTGCCAAGTCTTATCAATGGTATCTTTTAAGTTTACTGTACCTATTCTGTTAATCATTGATGCAATTAACATTTTTTCTTTATTCAATGATACAAATTTCCCGGTTTCTGAAAGTGGCATTTTACCATCAGATGCCTTTAAATTTGTCGGATAATTAATAAAATGTTTTTCTTTGTTGGAATAATAAAATGCACCATGACCCCATCCCCAAATATTGTTGAGACTATCAAGATAAAAACTACCAATACTATAATTGTTTTTAAGTGAATAAGGGTTTCCTTCTTCGTAATTGTATAATTGAACTGTTTTTTTAATTATGTCTATTTCAGCAATTCCACCTGATTGTGCAGAGACCCACAATTTATTGTTTTTGTCAAAAACCATTGACCAATAATACCCAAAACCATCTCTCTTTTTCTTCCAGGCATTCCAAAGAACTTTTCTTAATTTGTCTTTGGTTTTATCCAAATAAAACAAATCATTTCTACCCAACACCCATAAATTTGCATTTTTGTCAAAAGCCATATCCATAAATCCATGAAAATTTGGCATTCTAGGGTTGTTGATGCTATATTTATTTATAATATTGTTTGTTGAATCAAGTATGTACAAGATTCCTCTTGAGTTTATCGCATATTGCTCATTTAGGTAGGGATGTTTTATTATTTTTAAAATATTCCCTTTTAAATGTATTTTTTTAAATAAATCATTTCGTTTTAAACAATAAAAGCCATCGCCAAATTGACCTGTACTAATCCATAAATTGTTTTTGTTATCCAAATAACATCCGCGAAGCAATTTATGATCTAATCTCTCTCTTGGTTGTCTAAAAGACAAATCTTTCTTATTGTAAATCCACAGTCCTTTTTTTCTTGTCAATAATAGTAAATTGTCGTTATCAAATTCTGTTATGCCTTGGATATTTAAACAGGTTGAATAGCGAGAAATATTATTGTCGTAGTTGCATTTTATGTTTTCAAAAGATTCTGTTTTTTTGTCAAATTTGAATAATCCTGCTGCCCAAGATGAAAGCCAGATATCATTATTATCATCAATGACTAAATCTAAAAAAAATATGTCGTAACCCGATTTTTCCTTCTCCGGAAAATAGTATTTTGAATCAAAAGTTTTTGTGTTGAATTTGCACAATCCCCTCCCTGTCGCAATCCAAACTATATCAGTATCATTTCTATCAGCTTTTGCTTTTTGATAATTGAGTTGAAATGAATTGTATTTCTTCATCTCTTTTGTGTTTGAATACGTTTTTACTCTGGTAAAAGTAGAGTCCTTTCGATTAAACCTATTGAGACCACTTCCTGTTGAACACACCCATACGTTATTATTATTGTCCTCAAAAATGCATTTTATTTTACCGGTAGATAAACTAGTTGAATCTGTATTGTCAAAACTATAATGCCAAATATTATTTGATTTAGGATTTATTACATTTACACCGTTTCTAAGGGTTCCTACCCAAATATAACCATGACTATCTTTAAATAAGGACAAGAAATTTTTACCCTTTAAAGTCATAAGAAGATTGGAGTCATCTATAAAATATTCAAATGAAGAACCGTCAAACCGTTCCAATCCTTTGGCTGTTGCTAACCACATAAAGCCAAGATCATCTTTGACAATATCATAAACTTCCGTATTGTGAAGTCCATCTTCCTTTCCATATTCTACAATTCTAAATTCATTCTTTTGTGCAAATGAATTTAAAAAACTAATTAGTAATATAAAAGACAATAGTAATTTTCCATTTAATACCTTCATATATCACAAATATAGGCTTTTTATCCTTATATTATCATATGGATTAGTGTAGATATGATTTGTATGTGTATTTTGCAAAATCAATCAACTTTCTTATATTTGTTTTCAAATGTTATTTATCCGGCTTGTTTTTGGTTGGAATTATAATATTTTATCCTTCTTCCTGAAGCCATCTGTAAAAAAATACATCGTAAACCTTATATTCTCTGCCTTTTTTTGTGTTTTGTTCATAGACTATTTCGGCATCTACGAGGTATTTTAAAGATTGATTAGCTGTAGATGCCGCCAAATTATATTTATTGGTGAAATACTTTGTCCTCACCGACTTTACAATGTTCTCTTTTGCTATTCCTTTAAGGGTTTTATACTGATTTTTAGAAAGCAAATTTTTATATGCTATAAAATTCATTTCAAGCTCTTTTTTGATCGAATATTTTATCTGCTTCAAATCCGTATTTTCAATAATCTTTTTAGGCAAGGAAAATAACTTATTGCATATTACTTGTACATAAAACGTATGGCTTCTTGCCCAATTCAATAGGTCTTCAACCACTTCCGGTTGAATCACTCTGTTTGCTTTGTCAAATTGACTAATAATAAACTCCTTGTATTTTTTTGAATCAATTTCTTCCAAAATCAATTGGTCAACCATTCTGAAAAGTGGCTGTTTAGGATTATTAAACAATTCTAACAACAAATGCCTTTGACTTCCGCTAAATAGAAATCTGATATTTTTAGTGTCTTGCATATATTCCCGTATAGTAGATGGTATATTGGTGGAATTTTCATAATTGGCTATTTGTTGAAATTCATCTATTGCTAAATGTATTCTTTTCTTCTGACTTCCCAGCAAAGTAAATAATGCAGCCAAACTCATTTTAACATCAGATTTATTCCTTATATCCAATTCCAAACCGGGAGCTCCTGTCAATGGATCCAATGTGAATTTTGGCTTGTAATTTCCGAATACTTCAATTATTTCCGATAAAAAACCCTTTTTGTTATTATTCAATGCAAGAATCGATGCATTTACTAATTTTTCTACAAACTCCTCGTCAGAATTTGTACTAAACATATCTACATATATACAAAGATTTTTTTTAGAAGAATTTAGATGCGTTTGAAAATGCTTTATCAAACCGGTTTTTCCCATCCTCCGCATAGAGAAAATTGTTATCGGTCTGTCGTTTTTATACGCAGATTTTAGCATTTCCAACTCTGTTTCCCTATCACAAAAATATCGGGGGTCAATATATTTAGTAGTCGGAAAAGGATTGAAAGTATCTTTTAATTTTCCCATTATAATTATTTTTATGCAAATATAATATTTTTATAAATAACTCACAAGTTATGACACATAATTTATGACACATAAATTATGACACATAAATTAACACCAAGAAATATCTATCTATAAAGTCAATGCTCTGAATAATATTATTCGAGTTCGTAGCTTGTGAAGTATTTGAAACAGACATTATACTACTACTCAAATACCTTCAATGTATTGCCTTGCATTATTGTCAATTTGGAATTAGCATTAATAAATATCTTATGAACATTATGATTTTTGTAAACAATAGGTTTATATGTATATGGTAATAAAATAGTAATACAACTCGAAACATCGGGCACGATACTATTACTCCAATTTTTACCGTTAGCCCAAGATGAACTGTACTTACCTATCCAATAAATGCCATGCTCATACGCTCCTGCATCATATCCACCCAAAAGCGGACGATTTTTTTTATCAAAATCGTCTGTTATACCTTTTGTGTTCAAATCAATACCTTTATCTATTGCCGGTGAAGTGTGATCCAAAGAAAAATCATTATTTGATGCATCAATAAATAGCGGATCTGCTGCAAATTCATCACTTGCCCAAGAATATGCATTCCATTCCGATATTGTTTTTGTATTTGTAATATGATTTATCAAATCTACTATTCCTGTATGCCTTACACCGTAATTGTTGTACCAATCATTATTACTAAAAATATTATTATCCAAAATAGAAGTGTCGCAAATACTTACACCAAATCGTGTAGTTTCGCTTCCAACAGCCATGGCTATATTGTTTTTTACAATATTATTTTCGGAATGCAACCATCCATTACCATTAGAGCCCGCTAATTGAGCTGCTATTATTGTCATTTCATATTGACCATATCTCACTCCTAAGTCTTGACCATTACCGTACATAGTATTGTTGTAAACTTCATTGCCACTTGCTCCGTATAATATGATTCCCGCTCCATCATTGTTGTAAATTACATTATTGTATATAAGATTGGAATCACACCACATGTCCATTTGTATGCCATTACCATCAGTTCTCGTCCCTGTATCATCCTTTGTCCCGTTGATGGTATTGTACCGGATTATATTATGGTCTCCTCCCCTGTCCTCCGACATAGGTTCATCTGATGCTCTGGAATAAGCATGAATACCACTTGCTCCTCCTATACCGTCCACTCCATTGTTATAAAAAATATTGTTTTCAATAATATAATACCTTGCACTTAATTCAATTCCGTGATATCCATTATTGTAAACACTATTATCTGCTATTATTGTCTCCTCGCCGATAGAACAATCACTTTTATCAAAAGCGATACCGTTTTGTACATTATCATGTATATCATTTTTTGAAAAAACATTGTTGCAACCAAGTTGATAATTGTTATTATCTATTCCACCCCAAATTCCTACTTGGTGGTTTTGGATTTCATTATTATCAATATGACAGTTATTGGCACCATCCGACAAGTAAATTCCAACAGCTTTTGTGCCGTTATTATTGGTGTCATTTATGCTGTTTTCTACAATATTTATTCCTTCTGATGGATTATTGCCCGAATCGTCTTTTATCATTATGCCAATATCACTTGTAATACTAAAATCTTTCATCACTATATTTGAACTTCCGGTAAATATCGCCCCTTGATCAATGTGTGCTATTTTTGGTTTTGTACCTGTACCGTAAGATTCCAAGGTGATGGGGGCTTTACTCGTTCCGTTTTTTGATTGATCGAAATACAAAAACTCACTCCATACCTCACCTTTTTTAAATTTTATATGATCTCCTGGTTCAAAGACTGCATTATTGATTTTATTAATGGTTTGCCAAGGAGAAGCTTCTGTTCCGGGATTCGCATCATTACCATTGGTAGCATCCACAAAATATGCTTTGTAATTTGCATCGCATTCCCAATTGGGACTGTTTGGACTTTTTCTCAATTCTATATTTTGAAAATTGCCGCTTGCATCAATAATGTCGTAGCCTTGACCTTCGTCCAAATGCATAAGCAATATATCATCACTATCAGCCGCTATATCATCATAATGATGAGGATTGAAGTTTGACGTGTATTTTGCTGCTTTTGAATATCTAATCTCGTCCATTCTGCAATCATTGATATATCTAACATAGCTTCCATCATATCTCGCACCGAAATTGATAGCTGCAATAGATGCGTCAAGATCAAAATCAATATCAGTTGAACTACCAACTTCTTGACCGTCAAAATACATTTTAGTGGTATTTCCATTATGCGATACTGCCACATGATGCCATTCATCAAGGCTTAAAGTGTTGCTTCCCGAATTGAAACTGCCTTCAATATCAAAGCCTGCTCCGAAACCATCAAAAGCTAAAAAACCAACTCCAAGATTTCCTGAAGTTCTCCTAAAATACAATTCAAATGAGTATTTTCTACTAATAATAGCGGGAAATGAACCACTTGAAGGTACTGTAGTAGGATAAATCCAGGCCTCAATAGTCCAGTCACTACCATTGACATCCAATAGGTTGTTATTTTCATTTACAAAGTATGAATCATTGCCGTCAAATTCCAGTGATGTGATATCTCCTTCTACAAACACAGTTATAGATTCGGAATAGCTATTAGCATACCAAGCGCTATCAACTTTAGCCCTAACTCTATATTGATAATTGCCGCATTGACTAGCGGTATCTGTATAATATTGTTTAGTCGTTTTTAAAATAGTCGTCCAAGTTCCGCCAATATACTTTTGCAACTGAAAACTATCACAAACCAAATTGTCTGCTATATTCCATTGCAATGTATAAATATTGGAATTTTGAACTTCCATTGCTTCAAATTCAGGGTCAGGAAGTATATCAAAAACCGCTGCATCCAGTGAGGTATATCCTCCTGCATTGAAAGTACCTCTAAGCCTATACCAAGCATTACTTGCTCCCCACCAATTCATGTTTAAGTGATAATACCTGTTATTGATATCTGGATCATTATCCAGTACTCCATATCCATCGCATACAGGAGCATGACCGATAGAACCTGCTCCACCGATATCCAATTGCAAAGGATGTCCGTGTTCAATATTTTTATCAAACCTATCCCAAAAAGATGACCAACTTTTCGTGTGATAATGCCCCGATGACCTAAAATAATCATTGAGAACTCCGGGGGTCTTATTGATATTGGAGGTAGAGCCGTCAAATTCATAATCCATATCCAGAGCTGTCCCTACTTGATATACCAATCTACCAACTGCTTGCCTTTCTATGGTATCCGATTGTTTGTACATATATTCATTAAGCATATTGCTCCAGTCGTAATAGGTCTTGCCAAAATCTGCAAAATACGATCCTTGAGAAGCACCGCTATTGTCATTATTTGTATGAGATCCTTGCCCGTGCAATGGCCATCGATAGTAGTGCAATATCTGGCTCAATGACAAAGCAACACATCCGCCTGCATAGTGATTGGGTGTATAAAAATTGGTAACATTGATATATGTACTATCTTCGTCTTTACAATTTACCTGTCCCCAGATATCAGGTAAAAGAGGTCCGTACAGCTTGTCAAAAGATCGTGTAGAGAGTGTACTGTTTTTCCATTTAGTTCTGTTTACTTCATATAGTTTTAGCAGCTTTTTATTATTGGTGGCTTTTATAAGGAGTAATTGGTGACTCATGTCATCTCGAATCATATTGAGTAATGTGTTGTAGGGCGACTCTTCGAAAATGAAATCACTGTCAAAAGAATATGCAAGCAGAGGATATAGGCTCTTATTAGCGGTAAAAACCATAAATCCTTTGGGGTTTAACTCTACTACATATGCTATAACAGTATCGTCTTTTGTCAGAGGTTTTATATATTTATCAATACTTAAATCTCTATTAAATGATAGTAAGTAATTGTTTGCAACAAGCCTTATTTCCCTATTACTTATTTGAGCATAGGAACAAAATAAAAAAAAGATCACAAAACTTATAGATAAAAAATACTTCATCTTTGATTTATTAAAATATAAAAATTAATAGTAACTATTGATTGCACAGTTCTTCTCACACAGATTACTTGGATTTACAATTTCACGAACTTATGCACTTTACATTTAATTTTCAGATAGTACAATCCTGTTTTAAAATCTTTGATATCTATATTTTTATTTGTTATTCCTTTTTGTATTACCATACCCGATTTGTTGTAAATAGTATATTCACTTTCGGTATTTAAACCTGCAATATTAACTATATTATTAGTTGGATTTGGATAAAGTGTTATACTATTATTTTTTGAAAAAACAATAGAAATAATATTAGAATAGGTACTTCCTCCATCATAATCCATTTGCTTTAATCTGTAATAATTCAAATTTTCAGGGTTTTTATCGACAAATTCGTAATTTATCCTATCTCTGGATGTTCCATGCCCTTCTACAAAACCTAATGTTTTCCAAGTAATCCCATCAATGCTACGCTGTACTTCAAAACCCTTATTATTTATTTCAGAAAAAGTGACCCAGTTCAAAAATATATTTCCATTCGCTCTTTTAGCATTAAAATCCGCAAGTTCAATTGGAAACCATAGATCTCCAATTGTACCCCACGTTGCTCCGTGAATAGTTGCAGATCCACCTGCTTCATTAGCTGTAGTTGTACCTGAAGCTTCGTTGAAGTGGAATAGTGCTTCGGTGTTTGCATCAACAGTATATTCAGAATCATTTTTATCAGTATTAAGACCAGAAATATCTTCAGCAACATTTTTTAATCTAATCTCATCTATTTTACCTTTGAAATAGTGGTCTCCTCCTCCGTCATTTCCTATATACAAATTTCTTCCCGATATATTTCTTAATGTTTTTCCAGAATATGACGTACTTGTAACATCAATCCCATCCACATATAATTTTAATGAAGCAGGGCTTGATTTTCTTATAACTGCTACATGATGCCATTCAAAATCATCAGGCAAAACATTGTTGTTGGAATGATAATAATACCACTGTGAATTACTCGCTTGATAAATCCCAAACGAAAGTTTATTGTTTGAAGTTCCGTAGTAAAGCATATAGCAACCAAATCTTTGAACTATCCTACCTCCAGTATTTGCTCCCCCGGGTAAATTAACCCAAGCTTCAATAGTATAATTAGATGCATTTACCAAGACATCATCAGCATACTTTACATAATCATTGACCCCGTCAAATTTTAGTGTGCTCACGTTATTTTGTGCCACTATCATGCTTTGAAAGCATAAAATAGTTACAAAAATCACAAACAATTTGTTAATAATTAATCTCATTTTGGTTTTAATTTAGTTTTTTAAAAAAAATTACTTATCCCAACCTCCATTAGAGGTATTTACGCCATCGGCATTTGCTACTCCTCCGTAAGTGTAGTGTTTTAATTCTAAAACGGCCAATTCTTTACCTGGAATAGGAAAATGCAATAATGTACCTTCCTGCAAATAGTCTCTTCTTCTCATATCGAAAAATGCAATACCAAAACCTGTTTGTATAAGTTCGATATCTCTTTCGTAGAATATTGCTTTTAGTATTTGTTCTTCATTTGAAGAAGAGGATAATTTCGGAAGATTGCCTCTTGATACTCTGGTTCCGTTATTAATTATGTCTATTGCTCCGGTTAGATCACCTAAATGAACCATTGCTTCTGCCTTAATCAAATCCAATTCAGCTTTAAGAAAAATCGGAACATCGCCTGTATGAACTGATACTTTATACGGGTAACGTGTATATTCGTAATTGGAATAATGCACATAACCTCTTTCGGGTTTCATATTGTTAGAAGCATTGAATGAGAAATCGGAAGCTAAGCGAGCATCATCTGATTCTGCTGCCGGAGGATTTTGTCCATCTGCTGGAAATCTACTTGGATAATCCGTATCCATCAGATTTATAATCCTACAATCAATTCTTGCCCATCCGGGACGTACTGTATAATACCTGAAATAACTTACCCAATTAACATCGTCCATATAAACCGTAAAGTCTTCGTCAAAACCATTATTTGCATATTTCATTACTCTGTTCCAATCTATATTTTCGTTTTCAGCTTTATTTCTCGGTGCACTAACCAAAAGCCTTGCAACATAACTATTTGCTATTTTTGCTAATTCTTTAGATTTATACTCTCTACCGTTTATCCAATCATAAGGGATTTTAAAATTTTTCTTTTTGCAAATAGCAATTGCTTCATCCAATTTAGCAATAGCAGAATCTATCACTTCAGTATAATCTGAAAGTTCTACTGTTTTAGGATCAGAATATTCTGTGACGATAAATGTTTTGTCATAAACCAAGCCCATATAACCAAGTGTTACACCCTGAATAAATTTAGCATAAGCGGTTATCATTTTTGTATCTCTCCCATTATTTCCCAGTTTCATCCCTTCGTTAATCTTTTTCAAAACATCATTCATCTGGCTATTTGTAGCGTGCATACTTGAATAATACTTTTCAAAAATATTGGCATAAGTGTATGATACATCATTATTGAAAGCTTTTCTCGGTTCATCGGACAAATGATACATACCGCTATTAGCCCATGAGCAAGTGCCTTGATCTGCTGCTACCCACATTGCCATTCTAGGAGATAAACTGGAGTTCATAGCCATAAACCAATTGTAAAAACCGGCTTTTGCAATATTTGCCACATCTTCCGGATTTTTTAGAGCTTTATCATAATCAGGTAAATTGTCATATTCTACGTTCAAATCTTTGTGGCATGATGAAAATAATAAAAACCCTGTAATCAATAGTAAGGATGATAAAAATTTTATACTTGTTTTCATTTTTTTATAATTTTAAAAGGTCAATTTAATTGAAGCGGAATAAGTTCTGAAATTTGGATAGCCAAAATCATCAAATGGATAATTGGACAAATCCGAACCGGAGGCAACCTCAGGATCATATCCTTTATAATCCGTTATTGTTAACAAGTTCCTCGCCTCTATACCTATTTTAATACCTCGGATATATCCTCTAAAAATACTTTTTAGTATTGATTTATTCAAATTATAACTCAATGCTACTTCTCTCAATTTTACAAACGAACCATCTTCGATAAAATACGAGTTTACTGCCGTATTTTTATAGAAAGTGCTATAATAATTAATTGTTTTCTTTTCGCCTTCTGCTTTTTCACTTTGGTCAAATTCTTTAGCTCTTAAATCTCTGTAGGAATATTGCCTTGTGTTGTTATATACATCACCGCCATTTTTCCATGCTATTAAAAAATATAGATTGAGCCCCTTAAAATTTATAGTATTTCCTAAGGATAGGTTGAAGTCTGCTCCTCCTGAACCAATAGCTACTTTATCTGCTAATCCGTCATTGTCTTTGTCGAAATTAATCGGAATTTCATCAACAGTCCCCTGACTACCTTTTGGTACTACATAACCATCTGAATTAACCTCATAATCATCTATGGTTTTACCTTCAGGTAATTGTTCCTTCATTTGTTCAAGCGTTGTCACCCATTTGTAACCGTACATCATTCCAAAAGTTTCTCCTTCTTTGTAGAAGAATGCTTTTTTAGGACCTTTTTTATATGGCGGTACATCAAGTTTTAATATTTTTTGTCTTATTCTATCAAATATCAAATTGGCTTTCCATATGAAATCTTTTTGTTTTATAATATCCATTTTCAGATTAGCTTCGATAGCGTTACTCCCAATTGTACCTATATTTTGCCATTGATATTCATATCCTCCATAATGTGATGGTAGGGGTGCTTTGTCAATAGCGTTTTTAGTTACAGAGTTAGAATAAATAGTTTCAAAGGAGAATCTGTTTAAGAAATCCATGTAAAATCCTAATTCAAATTCTTTTGTGTTTGATGGTTTTAAGTTTTTATTTCCGACACTACGTTTGGTTGCTTTTCCATTATAAATATCCCAAGTTTCGTATTGATTGGAATATTCTGGACGTTGACCGGAAGTACCAATCGCTGCTCTTATCTTTAATTCATCAATACCCTTGATTTTAATATCTTCTGTCAATCTATATGCTGTTGAAATCCTATAATACGGATTCCATCTTACATTTTCACCAAATAATGATGAACCATCGATCCGATACAAAGCTGAAAAGAGGTACTTATCTTTATAATCAAAATCAGTAATGCCAAAATAATTGATCGAAACAATATCTCCTTTATATGAATTGAGAGAAGCTTTGGTTTGATCAGTATTATTCAAATGTGGTACTCCACTAAAAATAAAACCTTTCCCTGTTACTGTCTCATTAGTATAATGTGTGTTTTCATACAAGTAACTCAGTTTTAATTTTGTAGTAAACTCACCAAATCTTTTATTTGCATTTAAGGTCAATTGGGTATTCTTATTAAACTCTCTATAATTTCTTTTATATAATTTACCGTCAAAATCGCTTTTGTTATTGACCAAATATCCTTTTGGGGTAATAGTAGTCCAATCTTTGTTTCTAAATTCGTAGGTGTATTTGGCATCAGCAGTCAACCAATTAGTCAAATAATAATTTAATTTTACATTTCCTACGACACTAAATCTATTTTCTTCTTTCTTTTTATATGCAAGAGGATATAATGGATTTTCGGCAATAAACCAATCATCAGGTAAGATTTTATAATCGGTACTGTCGGAGTTTTTTGCTCTCAAATCAATATCCGGTGACATAAATAATACATCCTGAAAAGACTTGTAAGATCCGGGGTTATTTGATTTTGTTTTTATTATTAGATTGGATGTAGATATCTTTAATTTGTCTGAAATAAATCTATCCATATTTACTTTAATATTATTTCTTTGATAACCTTTAGTGTTAAAAATAATACCCTCTTGGTTATTGTTTTCAAATGAAATCAAAAAATTTGTCTTTTCCTCATTTCCGGTAATTCCGATATATTCAGTATGGTATAATCCATTTTTGAAAAATAAATCTTGATTGTCATATAATCTTGCATATGGTTGGTCTGCATATGAGTTTTCTGTTAATGACCTACTGCCACTTATTTTTATGTCATTGTAATAATATACTCCGTCATATCTGGTATATGGATATTTTTGCCAAGCGGTATCCAAAACATAAGGATGATGGGTAGCAAGTTCAAGTTTTTTTGAGATCTTTTGATATCCCATTTCAGATCTAAATGTTATTGTTGATGCTCCAGCATCATTCTTTTTTCCTCTCTTAGATACAAGTACGATAACTCCATTTCCGGCTTTGGAGCCGTACAATGCAGCTGCAGCTGCACCTTTTACCACTTCAAATGATTCGATGTCATCCAAATTGATATCTGCTAGATTTGTACTGATTATACTCCCATCCAATATAATCATTGGAGACTGGTTGCCGGTTAATGATGTAGAACCCCGAAGTCTCATTGTAGAACCACTACCGGGAAGTCCATTTGCATGAATAACCTTTAAGCCGGCTACTTTGCTCTGTAAAGCGCCTGCTGCTGAAGAAGAATGAGCTTCTTTCAAATCATCTCCATTGACACTTACTACACTAACCGTTAATTTTTTCTTTGGTGTAGCAGAAGCAACTCCGGAAATAATCACTTCATCCAATCCATAGGAGTCACTATCCATGTAAATCAATAGTTCTTTATTTCCTTCGATATCAAGCTCTTGTGTTTTCATACCTATATAGCTAAAAACAAGTGTTTTGTCTCCTTTTTCAAGATTAAATGAAAAATTTCCGTCAATGTCAGTAATAGTCCCTCTAGTTGTCCCTTTAACCACAACACTAACACCAATCAAAGGAGAATTGTCTTGTTTATCTAGCACCTTTCCTTTAATAGTGTTAAGAGAGGTTTGTTGCAATATGTCGTGTTTTTCAGCAATCGCATTAGATTTGGTTACACTAACCAAAAGCAAAGCTGCAATTAAAAAATTCTTTATTAAATTTTGGAATTTCATATGTTTTTGCTTTGTTGTTAAAAAATATTCTTTATTAATCCGGTTTAATAAGCTTTGAAACAAACAATTTTGATTTGTTTTGAAGTTTCAAAATGTACATCCCTTTAGGTAAGTTGTTGGTCTTCACGATACACATACCTGACTCTATTTTACTGTATATTAATCTTCCTTCAGATGAATATAAACTAATTGTGTATTCCCCATTGAGTTTAATATTGATTTGATTGTGGAAAGGATTCGGATAAAAATCTGCTTTCCCCACAAATACATCATCATTAGCTGTAC
Organism: Saprospiraceae bacterium; assembly: GCA_026986005.1. Taxonomy (GTDB): domain Bacteria; phylum Bacteroidota; class Bacteroidia; order Chitinophagales; family Saprospiraceae; genus JADJGA01. Next base: position 29,466 of record JALSPK010000172.1, on the reverse strand, counting down.
TATGTCTTATGTATTTTACGGTATTTGACCAGCTGTCTGTATACCACTTTCCATTGACTTTTGCTTTTACTCTAAAAGTATACTCTTTAATTTCGGGATCAATATCCATACTAAAATAATGAGCTGTTAATGTATCAGATATTTTTGTCCATCCTGATTCGTCAGTTTTATATTGCAATTCAAATGTTTCCGGTAGTAAGACTTTGCTCACATTCCAAGTAATTGAAAACTCTGTTGAATCATTATTTATTTGAAGTTCATTTAGCATTGGTGTAGGAATAAAATCAATAATCCCGTGGTCTATTTTATTGTAACCACCTACTTTAAACCCATTTCGTATTTTGTACCATCCATTGGACGTTCCCCACCATCCCATGTTGACATGATGATATTCAGAACCATTGTCGTATTTGAATCCATCACATACTATTGAATGTCCTGCTCCATTACTCGCACTTATGGAAAAAATTACAGGAGTTTTATGAACCAGATTACTGTCTACTGTTTTCCAAAATATAAATGAAGATGCAGGCACTTCTCTGGCAATAAACCTAAAGTAATTTTTTCCTGCTTTAGGTATTCTATTTACATTTGAAGTAGAGCCATTAAACTCAAAATCCATGTCAAGTGCTACCGCCGAATGATATACCAATTCGCCAAGGGCTTCGCGTTGCTTTAAGCTCGTGTTTTTATAGTTGTATCTATCTAAAATATTCTCCCATTCATATTCTGTCTTACCGTAATCAACCTGATATGTGCCATTTGACGAACCTTTATTGTCAGAATACTTGTGTTTTCCCATTCCTTTTATTGGCCATTGATAATATTGAAGTAATGTAGAAAGTGAGACCGCTACACATCCCGGAGCATAATTATTTGGAGTAAATAGATTAGAGACATTTATAAGTTTATCGTCGTTATCATAGCAATTTACCTGTCCGTACAGAGATTTCACTAAAGGACCTACTGTCCGGTTATTTGGATTTCTAAATAAATCCGTTTGTCTATGTGTGTTTTTTTCTTCATTCAGAAAAGAAGATACAAGTTTAAGCTTAGATTCTTTCAGGGAAAAATTATTTTCAAAAGAAAAGCCTATAACATCAAAGTTATTAGCTGAAACTAACAGGAAGCCGATAGGATTTAGTTGAAATAAGTATACGGAATTATTTTCACCTAAATCTATTAATTTAGCTCCTTTTATATTATAATTGGCAATATTATTAGAATAATGGTTTACAAAATTTTCTGCAATACTACTTGCTTTGTATTCTGAAAAAACCTGTCCGGTTATTATTGATTTTGAAAAGAAAAAAGCAATAATTAAAAACGAAATGCGACTAAATTGAATAAAACTAGTGAATTTCATATTCCTTCTCATATTAGTGTGAAAATAATCCTGTATAAATCTTGAAAATTATACAAAAAAAACAAACCGGCAAATATAATAAAAGTGCATCTAAATAGCTAGATGCACTTTTACAAAATACATTTATTTTACAACTAAAATCTTTTTAGTGATTTGTTTATCATCTACTTTAAAAGCACATAAATAAGTACCGTTTTTTAATCCGTTCGTTGATATATCAATACTGTATTTACCTTGAATCTGACTGCCAAGATCTCTATTGTACACAATTTGCCCATCAATAGAATAGATTAAAAGTTTCACATTAGCTTTTTTAGCTAAGTCGTAAGAAAGGATTGTGTGATTTTGAACGGGATTCGGATAAATTTCAATATCACTTACATACCCTTTGATTTCGTTTACATCATTAGTTATACTTTCAAAAAATGCCAAAACTTCTTGAAATAACTGATCAAGATTGTCTTGGTCGTCCAATCTTGCTGTTTCAAATGCAGAAGTTATAATTCTGGACTTTCCATTCTTTTTGTAAACCATAGCGTAAAATGGATTTAAAATATAATCAGATGGTCCTAATTTGTATATTCCAAGAGCATCATCAGTCAATGCATAAGCATCGACACGCCACAATTTTGAATAAGACCATTCAATTGGGTCTAGTTCACATATACCGTTATCAAGAACTACATCTAACTGGGGAACACCTTTTTTGCTATCAGCATCAGTATGAGATTTGGCAACATAAGTCTTTATGCCCAGATAATCGTAAACAAAATCACCTACTTTGAAGTCAGCTACAGGAGGATTTCCATAAATGTCATATAGATAATCTGTTCCCTGCACCCACAACAAACCACCATTGTCAAGATAAGTCATCAACGGCGCATTAAATTTAATATTGGAAGAATCGGAAACATCCCATATTTTCAAGTTCGTTTGATCATTGCTTGTGTACCAAATTACCACATCAAAAGCCTGCAACATATCCAAAGTCGGGATATCGTCTGTTTCAACTGTTCTATAAACCAATTTGTTTATGTTATTATTTATAAGAGCAGTGTCCAGTTCCAAATACCTTGTTAATCCACCCTTACCTGACCAATTGCCATCTGCAACTAAAAGCACTTCAAAATCTGAAGCATCACCTTGATTACTAATAGTGATATCCATTGATGCCTTAACACCTGAACCGTCGGAAGCTGTAGCAACAACTGTTACTGTACCATTACCAAAACTAACAGGACTGGTAGTCAATAGACCATTTTGATCTATTGCAGCAAAACAGGTATTATTTTCCAAACTCCATACTACATTTTTATCTGTTGCGTCATCAGGAAGAACGGTGGTACTAAACTGAAGTGAACCGCCTTTTGTATCTATTGTAGTTTTGTTCCCGTCGGTTGACAAAGTAATACTTTCAACAAATTTAGTTTCTTTTTTTGCAAATTGTTTGAAATATCTCAATCCTTGTGCATACAAAGTATCCAATCTCCATTGAGCATCAAGCTTGCCGGTTTCAGTAGCAAAAGTCATAATCTTTGCTTCTCCGGATTCATTATAAATTGCTCCAGCATACCCTCCCAAGTCATATTCTGCAGGTCCCATTTTATACAAAGCTTTAGCGCTATCTGTTGGAATCATAGCATCAGCAAAATACATAGTTGCCCAATGCCATTTTAAAGTATCCAAAGAGAATATTCCATTTGCAGTATCTACTTCAAAGAAAGGAACGCCATCCGAATAAACACCGTCATCTTTATGTGATTGAGCTACATAAGTAGAAATACCAAGATAGTCATAAACAAAATCTCCAACACTAAACGTATCCGGAGCTCCTTTATAAAGGTCATAAAGAAAATCCAACCCTTGTAACCACAACATACCCCCATTATCTAAATATGTTTTTAATTCGGTATTTACCGTATCTGAAGCATTCCACAAATATAGTCCACCACTATCATTGCCTGTATACCATATCACAACATCAAAATCATCCATAAAATCAGCAGTAGGAGAAGCATTCTTATCTACAGTATTGAAATAAGAAAAAGGCAAGCCCAAATCATTTAAGGCTGTTTTCAATGCATCTGCCCTTTCCGGATTTTTCCCGTTATCATTTACCAACAATATAGATTGTGATTGTATTGATAATGTAGCAAATAATAAAATAACTGTTAAAATAGTGTAAAGTTTTTTCATAATTAATTGTTTTTTATTGAATAAATTAATTTACAGTTTACTTTTAAACAAAAGCGTGAAGACAAATATAGTTAATAACAAGCAATTTTGGTAAAAATATTGTTAAATACTATCACAAAGTGGTTATTTAGATGTGTTTCAAATAAAAACCAATGGCTTTTTGAATCAGATGAAAATTATTTTATGTCATTTTTATTTTGTTATATTTGTTGCATATACAACAGAGTTTTGTAAAAAATTTTGTGGTAATTACGAAATAGAATAAACACAATACGTATGAAAAATTTACTCTTATTAATTGGATTAATTATTTTTTCCTTTCAAGAATCTATGGCTTGTACTACTGCCGTAATCTCAGGTAAACATACAAAAAATGGGCGACCCATGCTTTGGAAGCACAGAGACACTTGGGCTATAAATAACAAAATCATGACATTTAATGATGGTAAATACAGCTATATCGGATTGGTCAATTCTAAAGATAAATCGGGTAAGAGTATTTGGATTGGATACAATAGTGCCGGCTTTGCCATAATGAATAGTGCCAGCTACAACCTGAACAATGATACAATCACTCAAACGGGAACAGAAGGAAGGCTCATGAAAGAGGCTTTACAAAAATGTGCTACTATTGATGAATTTGAAGCTATGCTCAAAGCTATGGATAAACCCACAAGACTCGAAGCTAATTTTGGAGTAATTGATGCGCAAGGTGGTGCTGCATATTTTGAATTAGGTAATTTTATTATCAAAAAATTTGATGCAAATGATGTCACTGTTGCACCTTACGGATATATTATAAGAACGAATCATTCAATATCCGGTGATTTAGGAAAAGGTGGTGGTTATATCAGATACGTTACTACTAATCGAGAATTTATGCAAGCTATAAAAGAAGATAGGCTTTCTCCAAAAACTATCATTCAAAAATGCAGTAGAAACATGACAAATTCTTTGACAAATGTAGATTTGAATTCTTTTGATAATATAAAAGAAAATCATCCTACTTATGTTTCTTTTACTGACTATATCCCTCGACGAGGAACTTCTTCTTCAGTTGTAGTTGAGGGGGTAAACAAAGGAGAAAACACGAATAATGTCGTTATGTGGGCAGTTCTTGGTTGGCCACTTGCTTCCGTATGTATTCCTCTCTGGCTTACAGACAAAGTAGAACTACCCAAAATAGTACAATATCAAGAAAATTTGAAAGATTCTCCATTGTGCAATATGGCACTACAAGCAAAAAGATTCGCTTATTCATACAAATGGGGCTACAGTTACAAGTATTATATAAATGTCAATGCTTTGCTCAATGCTGATAATACAGGACTGATTCAACTTGTTACCCCTATGGAAAATAAGATTTTTCGGAAAGCAGATGAAATGATAAATTCTTGGGAAAATATAGATTATACTAAAGTGAAAGAATTTTATAAATGGATCGATAGCCAATTACCGGTATTTTACAAGGAGAATTGGGATATAACTCCTAAAAATTAAAATGGAATCCAAACAAAAATGTGAAATTTCCTAAAACATTTACCTCCTTATATTCAGATGCGAGTATATACACTATTAACGGGGATAATATTTGGGATTATCTTGATATTTGATTAAATTGCGGTCACAATATAAAAAACTTAAACTATGAAATATAAAAATATAATACATTCTATCGGTTCAATATTACTATTGATAACTATTATATCTTGTAATAAGTCTTATACACAAAAAGAATATAATAACAATCAAAAATCTTTGAAAATAAATGTAGGTGTTTTTAACGGTAATGGAGCAAGTCCGATTTGTGTGATTGAAACAATGGAAGCCTTGAAAATAGATGCCGGCATTATTCCGGTGGAAATATCAGGAGCAGATATTATGTCCGGAAAGCTAGACATGCTTGATGTTATTGTTTTTCCGGGTGGCAGTGGAAGCAAAGAGTACAACAATATGGGTCAATTGGCTGCTGAAAAAGTAAAAGAATTTGGAGGGCGGAAAAATAAAGGTATTGTAGGCATCTGTGCAGGGGGATATCTACTTTCCACAACACCAACCTATGAAAACTTGAAAGTTTTGGGGGTTGCGCATACCAGAAAATATTATGATAGAGGGCGTGGTTTGATTGGTTTTAGTCTAAATGAAGAAGGCAAAAAGATTTTTTATGAATTAAAGAATACCGATTCTCTTTATGTGCAATATTACGATGGTCCGATGTTTGAAAATACTACAGGATTAAGTGTATTGGGGACTATTAATAGTGATATAGCTACACATAAAGGCTATCCGCATAATTTTACTCAAGGAAAACCCGCATTTTTTACTAAAAATTATGGTGAAGGAAAAGTATTTGTATCGGTAGGTCACCCCGAGGCTACTGCCGGAATGAGGTGGATTGTCCCCCGAATGGCAAGATGGGTAAGCAATAATAAACTGGTTACTTACCAAGATGATTTGATTAGACCACAAATTAATACCAAAGAAGTTCTTTTTTATAGAGAACAAAGTAAACGGGAATCAAAACTATTTTGGGAATTGTCAAGTGAAAATACAAAGATCATACTTAGTGCTATTGACAAACTACATAGTCTTAGGTCACGACCTTCTATTAGATGGTCAATTGGTTTGTTGCGCCACAAAGATAGAGATGTACGTCTAAAAGCAGCACGATACATATTGGAATCAGAATATACCGATGCTATTCCGGATATGGAGGCAGCTGTAAGAATCGAAAAAAACGAGGGTTTAAAAAATGAAATGAAAGCTATTTTGCGAAAGCTAAAAGGATATATTAATAAATAGCGACTGTCCATAAAATCATTAAAATATAAAAATCAAACAATTTAAAGACAGACAATAGGAATTACATAATTATACAGGTCAAAAATAATTGAATCAAAAATCAAAAAGATTTTTCCGGACTTATCGTAGTGTTTAATAAAATAAAGGGCATTGGCTTATTTTTCTTACCTTTGTTAAAAATTTATTGTATATAGTGAATATCAAAAATCAATTATACCAAATTTGTCTTGAAAACATTAATAAAAGAATCTCAACAATTGAGAAACGGCTTAATGCTATGGTTGAAGCTCGAAATAGTGAAACAAAATGTGTGGTTGGTGATAAACACGAAACCGGAAGAACCATGATGCACCTGGAAGAGGAAAAGAGCAGAATGCAGTATATGGAAGTAGTCAAAGAACGGGAAAATTTATTAAAAATTGATTGTGAAAAAGATTATGAAAAAGTTGAGGTTGGGAGTTTGGTCAACACAAGCAATGGGGATTTTTTTATAACAATTGGTATTGGTAGGGTAATTTTAGGTAATAAAACATATTACTGCATTTCACAAGTATCTCCGATTGGATTAAAAATGATAGGAAAATCCATTGGAGAAACATTTGTTTTTAGTAATACTCCTATCACAATAAAAAGTATATTATAATGTTGTCAAAAATTGCAAAAACAATAGCTACTGCCTTGGGCTGCGGATATGCTCCTAAAGCTCCCGGCACTATAGGTTCAATATTCGGAGTAATCTTATTTTACATTTTTAATACTCTTTTGCTCCGTATAACTAACAATGATACGATCATTGTCTTGTCCAATACAGTACTGATAATTTTTACTTTTATTATTGGTGTTTGGGCTATAACGAAAGTTCATCAAGAATGGAAACATGACTCAGGCAAGATTGTGATAGATGAGGTTGTTGGTGTATTTATAACACTATTTCTCGTTCCGATTGATTGGAAGTATTATTTAATGGGTTTAGTATTATTTAGAATTTTTGATATTTGGAAACCACTTTACATTAGGAAAATAGACAATATGAATAGTGATTGGAGCGTAATGTTTGATGATGTTCTAGCTGGTATTTATAGTTTTATTGTGATGATAATTACACTATCAATTTTATAAAATAATCTTTTAGCAATATTTATATTTTCATAAGCCTACTACTTAATATAATGTCGCCATTATAGTGCGTTGCCTTCATAATATCAATCGAAAATGCAAAATCAATATTCTACGAAAGTATCTTCAGTTTGTTTTGTCTCCTAGGTTTTCTGTTTGCCTTGTAGCACTCTTTCTGAAATTAAGAATATCGCAGGTTTTTTTGAAATTGGGTTTTCTCGGGTTACAACAGGTGTTTTGTATACTTCTTCTATGTCTTCATAATTCAAAACATCGCTTGCTGACCCAGACTTATGAATATGACCATTATTCATCATAACAATATTGTCACAATACTCCCCTGCTAGATTCAAATCGTGAATAATCATAATTACTGTTAAGTCATATTGATTGTTTAGTCGTTGCAAAAGATTTAATATTCGTACTTGATGTGCAATATCCAAGTGTGAGGTAGGTTCATCTAAAAGCAATATTTCGGGCTCTTGAGTAAGTGCTTTGGCTATTGATATCAACTGCTGTTCACCACCGCTCAATTCAGAAAACAGGGTATCCTTGTATTTAAAAACGCCTGTCATTTTCATATATTTCTCGGCTAATCGAAAGTCCTCTGTAGTTTCAAGAAATTGAAATGGTTTTTTATACGGAAACCTCCCCATCAAAACATATTCCTCAACTGTAATGTTTGGAGTTTCTATTTTCTGAGTAACAATAGCAAATTTTTGAGCTTTTTGTTTAATAGTAAATTCCTTTAAGTTTCTATTCTTAAAATATATATTACCTGAATTTATGGGAATTTCTCCGGTTATACCCCTGAAAAGTGTGGTTTTTCCCGAACCATTAGGGCCTATTATTCCGGTAAAACTACCTTTTATTACCTCAAAATTAATGCTCTTTAACATAAACTTACCCGGATAACCACAGACAATATTCTCTATTTCTAATTGCCTTTTCATATCATTTGCTAGATTTGGTCAATGCGATAATAAAAATTACTCCTCCTATAATTCCGGTTATCACACCAATTGGTAGTTCATTGGGAGCAATGATCATTCTCGCTAAAATATCTGATAATAACAAAAAAATCGCTCCACCCAAAAATGAACTAATTATTAATATCCTAAAATCAGATCCTACAAAATATCTAACCAAATGCGGTATAATCAAACCTACAAAACCTATTATTCCTGCGACAGAAACACTTATTCCCGTCATAACCGAAGCGAAAACAAATAGTATTTTTATTGTTGTTGTTGTATCAATTCCCAGATGTTTAGCATTAGATTCTCCGAGTCTAAGCGCATTAAGATGTCCGGCAAAAAAGTATATAAACAACAAACCCATCAAAGATGCAAAGAATACTATTTTTATTAAAAAAATATTGGGCTCTTCTAGAGAACCCATTGTCCAAAAAACAATACTTTGAAGATTTTCTGAAGTTGTAGTTGCCATTATAAACATAATGATTGATGAGGTCATAAAACTAATCATAACTCCGGTTAGAAGGACTGTATTTATATTGATATTTTGTTTTCTTAGACTGATAAAATATAAAATTATTATCATAGCAACAGAACCCAATATTCCGAATATAGGTAAAGTAATACCTTGAAATACTTGTTGGATATTGAAGACTATTGCAAGTGATACTCCCAATGCTGCACCTCCGGAAATACCTAACGTGTAGGGCTCTACGAGAGGGTTGCGATATATCCCTTGAAGCACCAACCCGGAGATACTCAAAGAGCCACCAACAGCAGCACCTAGTACTATTCGGGGAATTCTTATATTTAATAGTATTGAATATTCGATACCTTCTTTTTTTGTTAATATATTTATTATTTGCGAAAAGGAAAAGTTAATCTCACCTAGTGACAATGCCAAAAAGATAACAGCAAGAAGTATTGTCAACAAAATTAAAACTATATTAATCCAATTCAAGTACTTTTTTCTCATCATATCAAAAGTACATTTTTTTAATCATAAATTCCAATGTATTTACAAAGTTTGTTACCGTAGGAAGTGATGCTGTCCCTGCATCAATCAAAAAGATTTTATTGTTTTTTACCGCTGAAATATCCTTGTATTGTTGCCAAGTTTTCCTTTCATCATCTCCTGATGTTCCCATTGTAGTAATAAAAATAAAATCCGGATTGCGCAGCAGCACACTTTCCCTACTCACTATATATTTATTCATATCATAAAACAGATTGATTCCACCCGAAAGCCTTATAAGTTCATCCATATAAGTATCAGGAATAACAGTAGCAATTGGATTTGAGCCTAGTTGAAAAAGAATTTTCGGCATTTTATTTTGTTTTGATATCAATTCTGTTAGACTATCTATTTTTGTCTGTGCTTTTTTAACAATGGCTTTTGCTTTATCTTCTTTTCCTGTTTTTTTCCCAAGGTTTACGAAATTATTTGCTATTGACTTAAATGAATTAGCCTTATTATACACAAAAACATTGATACCGTTTTTTTTCAAAATATCTATTGTAGATTGTTTGGTTAATCTTGTGGCGCAAACGATATGCGGTTTTAGCAAAATGATTTTTTCTTCATTTGTTTCAAGCGCAGACCCTACAATCAAGTCTTTATTATCTTTAGCGATTTTACAATATGATGTAGCTCCAACAATATTATGTTTAAGCCCCAGTTCCACCAATTCATCTGAAATAGAAGCAGCAAGAGATACTATTTTTAGACCTGCTGTATTACCCTGTTTGTTATCATTTTTATGTGTACAACCGGACAGTACAAAAAATAATAAAAATATATAATTAAAAATATATTTCATGTTATCGGTTTGTTTTAAGGCTTTCTTCATATGCAATTTCCATTTCTTGGTAAAACTCTTCACCGTATTTACGGATAAGTGCATTTTTAACAAATTTAAAAACCGGTATTTTATTTCTTTTACCAAGAGAACAGGCTTGACTACATAGATCCCATTCATAATAATTGAGTGCCTCAAAGCCTTGAATATCGCTTTTGTTTATTCTGACCGGAAATAATTCACAAGATATCGGCTTTTTCCATTCAGTCTTTCCTTGCCTATATAATGTTTCTAATGCACAATAACCAATACCTTGTTCGTTCTTTACTAAAAACACACAAGAGCCATCATCCATTAGATTGGTACCAATAAAATCTCTTTCAACTCCCCCGACTCCCCCACTTCCGCTTTGAAGTGTCACATCAGACGGAATTTCATAATATTTGGAGAACCCCTCCTTTTCTATTTTCTTTCTGTTTTCTACGGGTAAAAGCGGCAAAACTTGATTCAATATTTTTTCTGCTTCACGTATTTCACCATGAGACATCGGAGCACCGTAATCTCCCTCCCAACAGCAAGCTCCCTTGCATTTTTCCATATCGCATTGAAAATACTCTTCAAAAAGAGAGTCACTTATTAATATATCATTTATCAAAAACATATCTAACTGTAGTTTTTAGTTGGGAACCATCAATATCAATGATTCTATAGGCTGGAACGGTATGATATGTCTTAAAGTCCTCTTCAAACATATCAATTTGCAAATAAAGCGAAGGAGTAATAAACATACTAACATTTTTATACATTAGCGAAATCTCATTGTGATAATGTCCTGTAAAAACATACTTTGTATTGTTGGTCAACCCACAGATTTCAACAAATTCATCTGTTTGTTGGAAGGCATATTTTTTATCCATATGTGGTACACCGGATTTAAATGGAGGATGATGCATAAAAATAATCGGGCTTTCGTCCTTGATTCCAATAATCTGTTGTCTAAACCAATCCAATTGCTTTTTGCTGCAATAGCCTTTGATTGTATCTAAAAATATGATGTTGGGTTTTACAAAATAATAGAGTTCATTGTCGGTTAAATAATAGTTTTTACCAAATACTTTTGCCAATGTATTTGCATCATCGTGATTGCCTCCAATAACGAAGTGATTATTTATATTGTTATTATTCAACTGCTGTTTTATCCATTTGTAAATAGGTTCGTCTCCTTCTGTGATAGACAAATCTCCTGTTAAAACCACTAGATCATAGTTTATTTTATGTATATCTTCCAATACTTTTATGAAATTGTTTCTGGTGTTGACACCATCAATAATCTCGTCTTTTGGATAGATATGTAAATCTGTTATTTGTATAATTCTCACAGTGCTTTATGTTTTTAACGATTACAAAAGTACATTAATTTATATAGTGTCTGTCCATAAAGTCATCAAAATTTAAAAAAAATCTTTTTGCAATTTGCTGAGTTTTCTTGCAGACATTGTATTTATGTACTTGATTTTAAAATAAATTTGTATTTTGCAAACTGTTTGTTGTAACTATAGAAAATTATTGCTTAATGTACAATGGAGTATTGCTTAAACTGCTGCTTTTAGTTGGTTTGTTTTGGTCTTGCCATAGTGAAAATAAAAAGTCACCTAAAAAGATTACTTCTTGCGCTTATATCCCTAAAGACAATACTTTAGAATATCTTGATTCAATAATTCTGTTAAACAATGAAAATGTTTTAGATAGTATTTGTATTAATTATCGTAAAAAAAATATTGAAACCCAAATATACTTCAATTCAATATTAATAAAACACTACACCCACAACTACAATTTAAAAAAAGCAAAGATTTTAATCCGATATAATGACTCTTTGTATAAACAAAATAAAATACAAAGCGATTTGTTAAATGCACAGTATTTGGAGTCCAAAGGTGTTTTCTGTTCTTATAATTATCAGCTTGATTCTGCTATTCTGTATATAAATAAAGCTATTAGTATTTATAATAAAGGCAGTAAGCATTTGTGCAAAGAACTGCTATACTGTTACAAGGATATGAGTATTGCGCATTTTTATTTTGGTGGCAAATTGGATAGCGCTAGATTTTATTTAAAAAAGCAAGAAAATCTTTTTGATAAAGACTTCGTTGACCATGAAATGATGTATTCCAATTATTATATCCAAGCCAACATTCATAAAAAACTACTAAACCATTCTCTTAGTTTAACTTATGTTAATCTAGCGATAAAGGAATTGGAACAATACGAAAATATTGATTCAACTGGACTCTCTTTAACTTATGGTTTGAAAGCTGACATTGAGTATCAATATAATTTGTTTAAACAATCTGTTGAAGACAATAAAAAATCTATCTCATACTTGAATAATAACAATCTAAAAGTCAAGAAGAATTTATATGTTGGTATTATTAACGTATTAACAGCAATGGACTCCATAGAATTGTGCTATAAATATATAGACACATTGTATAGTATAGAACCGAGTGATATTAATACAATAGCTTTGACATATAAGTTAAAAGCAACTATTGACGAAAATCATAACAAACTTATAGAGGCGAAAAATAATTATCTAAAAGCAATCAAACTATATGAATCTAATAATCTAAATGCCAAGTATTTTTATGCAGAAACATGCTTATTTTATAGCGATGTGCTGAGGCGTTTAAAAAAATATGATAAAGCTATTGAATATGGGAAAAAAGCAATTTATGCGCATTTTGATACTAGCTGTATTTCTTTTAGTGTACTTTCAAGTGACCCAAGGTCTATTAATTTTTTATCAGGATTATTGAAAACATATTCTTATAAATACAAAGACACAAATAATGCAAAAGACAAGCTTTCAGCGATAAAACTATATAGTTTAACCGACAGCTTAATTATATATTCGTACAATCATTTTGATGATGATGTTATTAATTCAAATCAATCTGATCTTGACAATTATTATTATGAAAAACTGACTTTTTATTCAAATATATATTCAAAATCAAATAAAAGGAAGTACTTAAATGAAATAGTTGGTGTTTTTAATGAGTACAAAGGCAAAGCACTACTCAGGGAACGCCTATTAAATAACTCTAACCTTGGTACTAACGACTCAATATTCATGTTAAAAAGAAAAGTTGACGAAATAAAGTACAATATTGAAGAAAAAAATGGAAAAAAAGATTCTTTAAACTATAATTTAAACCGGACACTTAAAAATTTAGAATTTTATAGTAAAAGGAAAACTATCAATTACAAAACGGGAGAAACTAATAATCTACTTGATAAAATCGAAAACTACTGTACTAAAAACAAATGTATCATTATTGATTATTTTATTCCTGATAATATTAGTCCAAATGATTTAGGTTATATTTTTATTTCAGATGGTCTTTCTTCGAATGTAATTCAAATAACAGATATACAAGAGTTGAATTCCCAATGCGATAGTTTGTACTACCTCTATTCTTCATACTCAAAAGATACCTCTAGAGTCAAAAACTTAGAATTAAAACTATATAATAAATTATTGTTTTTTATCGACAAATATGAAAGAGAAAACATTGAATCTATTGTGATTATTCCGGATGAGAATCTTTGTAAAGTTCCTTTTGAGCTACTTGGCACAACTAATGAAGGAATATTATTAAATAAATTTGATATTTCCTATGGATATTCTATTGATAATTTGCTTTTATCAAAAAAATATCAATCAAAAAACAATAAAGTTTTAGTTTTTGCTCACTCTGATTCAAATACAATTTTAGGAGATGCGGAAGACGACTTATCGGAAATTCCGGGTTCTTTTATAGAAGCAAAAGCAATAAAGAATATATATAAAAACGATAGTAAATGTTTTACAGGTTACAATGCAACAAAGGAGAATTTTATTAAATACGCCCATGATTTTTCTATTGTTCATCTCGCTTTACATGGTAAATCAGATCAAAACTCAAGATTTAAAAGTAAAATTTATTTTAGAAAATATAAAAAAATATCCGAGCTCTATCCTCATGAATTAATGAAATATAGAATTCGTCCTGATTTGCTTGTGTTAAGCGCTTGTGAAACTGCTAACGGTAAACTTATTGGTCACGAATCAATGTATAGCGTAAGTAGGGCTTTTTATGCCAGCGGCGCAAAAAAAATTATTTCTTCTCTTTGGGAATTAGATGATGAAGCCTCAAAAAAGATATTTAGAAACTTCTACTCGATAATTAGTAAGAATAAGAGTATTAGTTATTCAAAAGCTTTAAGACAATCAAAGTTAAAGTATCTGAATTCAATAAAATATAATTCAGCAAAAATGTCCCTTATCGGTAATTTGGTACTTTATAAATAGTTTCAGTGAAATAGATAGTCAGAGGGTAGCAGAGCAAAAAAACATAAATATGTTGATTACGGGATTAGCTTAATTCAGATTGGGTCTATCGTTCTGAATTAAGGTATCCATACAGCAGAATCAATTCCGGCATAACCATAGACAATAGGAATACTGCTACTACTTACTACTGATAAAGTACATCTTTCCCAAGCTAAAGTCATATTACTATTTGCTTCCATTACCAGTATATCACCACAATCATTAAAAATGTATGTGAATTCTGAAGCAGATCCGAAATAATTTAGAGGTTTGGATGCCGGAGGTAAATTAGGTTTTGTCCCTTTTTTTTGGGGTCCACTATCTTTTGAAAGAGATTTTTTTGGTGTATGCAAATTAAAAGCAAGTTTATCTACTCCAGAAGGATATTGTTTTATGACATTTCCTAAATTAATAACAACATTTGATTTTTTTGTTAGAAAGAAAAACAACATATCACCAAAATTGAAATTGGAATATATACCATTGTAATTAAAATAAGCAATGTTTTCACCATTTAAATTCACTAATCCAAACTCGTTTGAAAGAGCTTTTGCAACGATAGTACCTAAAACAATTTGTTGATCAATAAGTAGAGTACCTGGATCACATTCTGTATTCTGTGATATCTTTGTGCTATCCATGGTTTAATATTTTTTCAATTTTATTTTTGTAAATACTTTTATTGTCAATCTCTTTCCAAATAGCTTTTGCTTTTACCTTTTTACCTTTATTCCAAAAGCAAAGTCCTTTGTACCAGTATAAAATATTATTATTAATATTCAAGCCTTTCATTTCAAAAAAGGTTAATGCTTTCTCAAATTCTCCATCTCCCAATAATGCAACTCCAGCATAAAAACAACTCTCCTTATCTCCGGAATCACATAATTCTGCAAGAAGGGGGGAAGCTTTTTTATAATCTGCTATAGCATATAAAGTATATGCTTTTTCTTTTAACTTAGAAATATTATCTTGATTGCCTCTTTTCAAAATATGAGCAGGATAAGGCTCAAAATGTTCCAAAGATATTTGATTATTATTCTTAAAATACATCATATCAGGGACAAAAAAGAGCAATAGAAGAAATACAGCAGCTATCGAAGATACCGCAAATAATACCCTTAAATTATTACTTTTGTTTCTGTTTAATTTTTGTTTTTGCAAGCTAAGTTCATATTCTTTTAAAAGGCTTATTTTATCTTTGAGAACATTTTTTCTAACACTTTCTTTCAAAGATTTTATAAATAAATACAACTCTTTAAAATCTGAATCATATTTTAACCTTTCCTCAAAATTATTTATTTCCTCATTATTTAACTCATTCTTCAAATAATCATCAATAAAAACAAGATCTATACTTTCATTATTCATAATTATATCTTTTTCCTATATATTGCTAAAACCATTAATTGTAACCTTTTAATACACTTATATTTTTGTGTTTTTGTAGTATTTGCATTTTTATATCCCAAAACAGTACTTATTTCCTCTATATTATACATCTTATAATAAAATAATTCCAATATTTTTTTACATGGATTTCCTATTTTATCTAAAGCTTCACTTAATGTTTCATTTTTTTTTTCTAAAAAATCATTTTCGTTATTTTCCTTAGTACTAATCATTCTTGAATATTCTTTTTTAAATGAATTTTCTTTTTTGTCTTTTCTTAATTGTGTCAATGCTTTATTTTTACAAATACCATATATATATGTTTTGACATTTGCATTCTCATCTGTTAGTTTATTCTGAATTACTTTATCATAAAACAAAACAATTGATTGTTGAAATATATCAGCTCCTGTTTCCATATCTATATTATAATTCTTCCCCAACCACAAGAGCACATCTTTTCTGTAGGTTTTATAAAAAAGCTTAAGTGCTTTATTATCGTTTCTTTTTATTTCTTTTATCCAATCCAATTAAATCTACTTTACCCTATATAAAAAACATTCTACTTGAATATTTTTTTTAAATCCATTTTATAAAAGTAAAAAAAAATTAACATTTTTTAACATTTTCTATAAAACTTTATGAAAACCTTAATATATCCAAGTTTAACTTTATCGACATATATACGTCAAACATGTATTATAAAATAAAATTTACAATTATGAATGCAAAGGAAATATTATTGAAAAAAAGAATTTTTGGTCTGTCTGTTTTATTTCACATCTCTATCATCATTGCAGCAATGACTACTTACTATACTGTTAATAAAATAAACAAATCAAATGATTTTGATGAAATGACTTTTATTGAAATTCAGTTTACTAATACAAATAAATCTTCCGGCAAAGGATCAACTATGAAAAACAGTGAAAATATTTTCCTTAAAAAACCTACTGCAAGAGCAATTGAAAATAAAGTAATAAAAGTTGAACCATTGGAAGAATTAAAAAGTGATATTGTTGTAAATAATAAAAAAGTTAAAATATCAAAAAATATATCTGATATTGATAAAAATGAAAATTCAGAAAAAGAAGGTGATGGTACTGAAGGAAAAATGCTGACAGGAACAGCTCTTGGTTCTTTAGATTTTGATGGTGAAGGTATATTTGGAAGGAAAGTTATTTATCATGCTCCAATCAAAAAAATAGCGGAACAAAACGGAAGAATAGCCTTAAATATTGCTATCAATCGTGGAGGAAAAGTCTCTGGAGCAGCCATTAACAAAAAAGAAAGTACGATTACAGATCGTGATTTATTGATAAAAGCTTTGAAAATGATTCTGAGATATAAATTTGAATCTGATTATACTGCTCCTAAAATTCAATACGGAAAGTTTACTTTTATTTTTGATGTAAAATAAAACAAAAGAGGAGCTGTATCAAAATAGCTTCTCTTATTCATGTCTTATAAAATTGAATTTTTATAAAAAAATAATGTCTGTCTATAAAGTCATTAAAATTAAAAAATATTCTTTATTTTTTAAATATCAAACACTTTATAGACAGACTTTAAATATTTTAGATATTTTGATGCTTTTTTAAATTAATATCATACATTCACAAATATTCATAATTAAAATTTTTAATAAAATCTATATTGAATACACTATATTACTAAAAGTAATTTTTAAACAGATGTTAACAAGTTGTGATTATAATGTTAATAAAATATAAATTATTAACATCTATATTAATATTTTAAATTTATATAATAAAAACTGTTAATAACATAATTAAAATAAACATATATATAATTTATAAATATAATTATTAACAATCTTTTATATACAAATTATTAACATTTAAGTTATCAACATTATGTTTAAAACTATTATAACACACTAAAAATTAATAAAAACCAAATATTAATAACTTTTAAAATTAGTTAATAAAAATAATTTGTAAATTATTTTTAAACAAATTAACACATATAATAATGAGAGTTCTTTTTTTATTTTAAAATAATATATAATAATAAAGAATGTTAAAAAGAATAAATTATATCTTTTTTTGTACTAAAGCTATTATTTAAAATATAAAAATTGTACATTAGCAAACTTAAATAATTTAAATAAATAATCTCATATAACTGAGATAAAAAAAATAAGAAATGAGTAAAGAAATTAGAAATTTAGAGCCAAAGGTTTTATGGAATAATTTTGCTGATCTTAATGAAATTCCAAGACCTTCAAAAAGAGAGCACCGTGCAATAGAGTTTGCAAAAAATTTCGGTCACAGTTTAGGTTTAGAGACTATTGTAGATGAGATAGGAAATGTTATTATCAAAAAGCCAGCAACTCCGGGAATGGAGGATAGAACTCCTGTAATTTTGCAAGGTCATTTGGATATGGTGCCACAAAAAAATAGTGATTCTACACATGATTTTGATAAAGATGGTATTGATATGTATATTGATGGAGACTGGGTAAAGGCACGAGGTACTACCTTAGGTGCAGATAATGGTATTGGAGTTGCTGCAGGAATGTCAGTTTTGATGTCTAAAGATATTGCCCATCCGCCTTTAGAAGTATTGCTTACTATGGATGAAGAGACGGGTATGACAGGTGCTATGCAATTGAAACCCGGATTATTAAACGGAAAGATTATGCTTAATCTTGATTCAGAAGATGATGATGAGATGACTATAGGATGTGCCGGAGGTATTGATATTGTTGTTGATAGTACTTATTTAGAAGACAATATTGAAGAAAATGAAATTGGATTTGAATTATTTGTTTCAGGTTTGACGGGAGGTCATTCAGGTATGGATATTAATTTATATAGAGGAAATGCTAATAAGATAATAAATAGAATTTTATGGCAATGTAATAATGAATTTGGAATTGGAATTTCAAGTATTGATGGAGGTAGTTTAAGAAATGCTATTCCGAGAGAATCTAAAGCTATCATTAGTGTTATAAAATCTAAAGCGGATGATTTAGAAAGATTAGTAAAAGCTTTAATACCACAAATATTAAATGAGTTTAAAACTACGGATCCTGATTTAAAAATTGATTTATCTTTAATAGATTTAGAAGGATATGTTATGAGAGGAGAAGCAGTAACGAATTTATTGAATTCCATTTATTCTTGTTGGAACGGGGTATATAGAATGTCACCTGATGTAAAAGGACTGACTCAAACTTCTAATAATTTGGCTAGAGTTAAAATTGGTGGTGGAGAGATTAGAATTGAAAATCTTAGTCGCAGTTCAATAGAAAGTGAAAAACTTGATTTGGCTTATACAATAAAAAGTACTTTTTTATTAGCAGGATATTCTGTTTCATTAGAGGGTGGCTATCCCGGCTGGCAACCTGATGTAAATGCTAGTATTAATAAAGTAATGAAAGAGATATATAAAAATAATTTTGGAGAAGACCCACATATTACTGCTTGTCATGCAGGATTGGAGTGTGGATTAATAAAAGAAAAATATCCTGATTGTGATATGATATCTTTTGGACCAAACATTAGAGGACCACATTCTCCAGACGAGAAAGTTCAGATTTCATCTGTTCAAAAATTTTGGAAATTATTAAAAGATACCTTAGCTAATATACCTGTTTATAAATAAAAAATTATTTTTTATAAAAACTTTTAATTAGAACGTCAGATAATAAAGATGAATTATTATTCTGACGTTTTAATATTTAATAGTGTCTGTTTATAATATTGTATTTGTTCATAAAGTTAAAATGTTTTTTAAGTTATTCATGTATTGCTATGATCAGCTCTTTGTTATGCTCGGGTTTGAAACTAGTATTTATAAAAATGAAATCTTTGATTTTAAAAATTTTGTAAAGCTCGAATTTAAATATTGAAGTTTATAATTTAAATTTTATTGATAAATATTACATATTTTATTAGTAAAATTATGTTTCACGTGGAACAATTAATTAAAAAAACTTATAATATGTTTCACGTGAAACATATTATAAGTTTTTTTAATAATAAAATATATTTTTGAACAATTAATTTTTATAATCCAGCTGTCAAAAGTAAATCTAATGAAGTATATTTTATTTTAAAATGATTTGCTAAAAATTCATTAGTAAGATTACCTTTATAAGTATAAACACCATTCATAAGACCTATATTATTATAAAAAAGTGATTCAAATGAATTCATTGATCCGGTTTTTAATAGAAGAGGAGTAAGTATATTACTAAAAGCATTAGAAGCTGTTCTGGATACTTTTGAAGGAATATTTGGAACGCAGTAATGAATTACATCATGTTTTACAAAAATAGGTTCATCATGTGTTGTTATTTCAGATGTTTCTACACTTCCTCCTTGATCTATACTAATGTCAATTATAACAGAACCTTTTTTCATTTTTATAACCATATCTTCTGTAACTACAACAGGGACTCTGCCTGTGTCTGAGTGTAGTGCTGTAATAAGAACGTCAGCACTTAAAAGTTGATATTGTAAATAAACAGGATCAAAAGTAGATGTATGCAGATGTCTACCTATTCTTGATTTTAATTGCATAAGTTTGTAGATATCATCATCAAATATTCTAACAGAAGCTCCTAAGGAAAGAGCTGTTTTAGTGGCATATTCTCCTACATTTCCTGCTCCTATAATTACTATTTTAGCCGGAGGAACGCCGGATATTCCTCCTAGTAAAACTCTTTTACCTAATTTTGGATCGCTTAAATATTCTGCAGCAGTTTGGACTGCAACTGTTCCTGTTATTTCTCCCATTATTTTTACTATTGGAAAAGAGTTATCTTCAGCTTGCATATATTCCATTGCGATAGCAATTACTCGTTTTTGTAGTAATTTTTCTAGATATTCTTTTGATGTAGTAGGTAATTGTATAGGTGAAATCAAAACCTGACCAGAATTAAATAAATTTAATTCATCCATTGTCGGAGGACATATTTTTAATATAATATCTGCTTCATAAACTCTTTTTTTACTAAATGTTATTTCTGCGCCTGCTTCGCTAAAGTTATTATCTGTATAAAAAGATTTTTCACCTGCTCCTGCTTCTATTATCACTTCATGGCCATGTAATATAAGATTATGAACAGAATTTGGAATTAAGGCAATTCTATTTTCTTGATGCTGTACTTCTTTAGGAATTCCAATTATTAATTTCTTTTTACCTTTTTGTATTTTTAAAGGACTTTCTTTTACTAAAAGATGTTCTTTAGAAAAAATAGATGAAAATATTTCTTCAGGTTTATTCATAATTATTTAATTTTCTTTTAATAAAATTTCTATTTTTCTTGAATTATTATCTATTATATTGATATTTATTTCATAATATAATTCGGGACTAATATTTTTTAATAATTGGGGCCATTCAACAAAACAATAATTACTATTATAAAGATAATCTTCAATTCCAAGATTAATTATTTCTTCAATGTCATTTAAACGATACAAATCAATGTGATAAATATCACCAACTTTTGAATCATAAATATTAACTAAAGCAAAACTAGGACTAACAATAGTATCTTTTGAGCCAAGTATTTTGCATATTTTTTGAACAAGAGTTGTCTTTCCTGATCCTAAATCTCCTGTTAAATAAAATATTTTAGAGTTTTTTGATATTTTAATTATAAAGTTTGCTACTTCATCAAGTTCATTAATATTATGAATGATGAATTTTTTATTTATTGTCACTGATTATTTATTTAAAGTTTTAAAATTTGAATTTTGTTATCAATATTATTTATTTATTCTAAAAGCATTTCAGCAAGATATTTTCCATATCCGCTTTTCTCATATTTTTTAGCCAATTTAGATAGTTGAATTTTATTTATAAAACCTTTTATATAAGCAATTTCTTCAATACATCCTACCTTTAAACCTTGTCGTTCTTCGAGAACTTGTATAAATTGACTAGCAGCATTAAGCGAAGAAAAAGTTCCGGTATCCAGCCAAGCAGTGCCCCTATCCAAAACATTTACTTTTAATTTTCCTTTTTCAAGATAGTATTTATTTATATCAGTAATTTCATATTCTCCTCTTGCACTTGGTTTTAAATTTTTAGCAACATCTACTACACTATTGTTGTAAAAGTATAAGCCAGGTACAGCATAATTTGATTTAGGTATTTTAGGTTTTTCTTCGATAGAAATAGCATTAAAATCATTATCAAATTCAACAACGCCATATCGTTCAGGATCATTTACCCTATATGCAAAAACAATTCCACCTTCTGGATTTGAGCTATGTTTCAACTGTTTGGACATACCGGTACCATGAAAAATATTATCTCCTAATACAAGCGCAACACTATCATCTTTAATAAAACTTTCACCTAAAACAAAAGCTTGTGCAAGACCATTAGGATTTTGTTGTTCTATATATTCAAAATTGCAACCAATTTCATTACCGTTACCTAGTAATTTTTTAAAATTAGGTAAATCTTGGGGAGTGGATATTATCAAAATATCTTTTATTCCTGCCCACATTAGAGTTGAAATAGGGTAATAAATCATAGGCTTATCATATATAGGCATAAGCTGTTTACTTACAGCAATAGTAAGGGGATAAAGTCGAGTACCTAATCCGCCTGCAAGAATTATTCCTTTCATAAATATTTATTTGTATTAATACTATAATAAATAATAGCAAAAATTATACCGAAAATAAAAAATATTATTAAATAAAAAAAACATATAAAGTTATATTTTTCTAATGATAAAAGTAATATATAATTCTGTTACTTTTAATTCTATTATGGAGTGAAATAAAGATTTTGTTTGACATGATTTACAAGATTTCTTTTTTATATTGTATCAATTCCAATATGGTGTGATTAAAATCAAATTATCAACAACGACAGATTTCTTGGCAAAACCGTATTCCTTCACAATACACAGGCATTTATAAATGGATTGGAAGAAGGTTGGGATTCAAAATTCTACACTTTTTCCTACAAAGACAATAGACTTTAATTGCTGCAAAAAATGAGATGTAATACTTTTACTTTTGCAGCATTCAAAACGGATTCTAACATATATAAAATAGTAAATGAACTCAAAGGCAAAACTACTCTATCTTCTGCAAAAGTGGCAAAAAAATAGGTGCGTATAGAAAAACACAAAGACATACTTTCCTGGTTAGAATAAAAAACACAAGAAGATGGTAAAGTAAGGCACTCTCACCATTTACTCAATGGGCACAATCAAAAAAGTAGATGACCCCCCTTCTTGGACATCTATTATCCTCCCAATGGATAGAACGGTAGATGCTATGTCCTTCAACAAGTCGAAGCTACTGAAAAAGATCCTGAAGGATTTTCAAATCAATAAAAAATGTCGCCTACCTTTCGTATCAACAACGGAAAAACAGGCACTATAGTAAGTCAAGAACATCCTAAAAACAAACATGTAATATAGTTCATGCTCACATAACTCATATGGGCGAAGAACTTAATAATAACGTAAAATTTGCCAAATTGCTATCAGAAAAATATAAAGTAAAACTTCTGCCGGTCACTTTTATCCCGGGTAGAAAATATCCTGATATGATCATCAATGATAAAACTATTGTAGAGTATAAAGAAATATCAACAACTTCAATCTCTAATGTAAAAAGAAATATTATAAAAAAAGCGGTAAAGCAATTCAGAGATAGTATATATAAAAACAAATCTTTTGTAATAGCAATACAAGTAGATAATATCAATAAAATATATTTACAGGAAAGATTGAAAAAAAGAAGGCCTTCCGGAGAAAGCCTTGAGGCAGTGCGGGTGTTTGCCCTCACTTAACAATGCAAATATATAACTTTTTTTATATCTTTGCAAGTAATTACGTGAAAAACCTTCTCTGGCTTTGTCAAAAAGCTATCATTTATGTCCTTTTTTAAAAGCATTTCAAGCGTATAAAACAATTTCTCGACAAAGAATTTCCAATACTCGCCGGAGCTAAGGCCATCAAGCATTTTGATGATTCTTTTATCAACAAAGGCTTTACCGATACTAAACTGAAAAAATGGAAACCGAACATAGACCCGAAAACAAAAAAAAACAAAAAAATGTCCCCTTGTCATCACCGGATACTTGCGCAAAGGGTTAGATTTTGAAAAATGGTGCGAATAAGAGGTTCGTCCAGCTTTTTTAAGATACGGATTAAAATAGTTTCAATTCCAATATGGTGCGATTAAAAGAAATTTGTAGAAAGAGCAGTGAATGCCGATGCTTTGTTTCAATTCCAATATGGTGCGATTAAAAGATCTTTCGGTGTTCGCTCAGGTAAATTGTCATCTATAGTTTCAATTCCAATATGGTGCGATTAAAAGGTACGCCAAATTATTTAATCCAAATCCAAATAGCAGGTTTCAATTCCAATATGGTGCGATTAAAAGATATAAAAAAAGAAGGATACGACCCTTCATTTTGGGAGTTTCAATTCCAATATGGTGCGATTAAAAGTCAAGAAAATGAAAAAATTGTTGAAACTCTAATGCAGTTTCAATTCCAATATGGTGCGATTAAAAGCTGCAGACACACCTATTTGCGCTGCGAGTTGATTTGTTTCAATTCCAATATGGTGCGATTAAAAGTTAGCAGTCAATAATCCTTTAACTATATTACCAATGTTTCAATTCCAATATGGTGCGATTAAAAGAAACTGCTGCAACAATGTGCCAGCTCTTAACCCCCGTTTCAATTCCAATATGGTGCGATTAAAAGTTTCTCAAGTGCAAGTATAGAATTTACGCACTTTTGTTGGTTTCAATTCCAATATGGTGCGATTAAAAGGTGATGGAGGAATAACAACAGTTGTAACAGACACATAGTTTCAATTCCAATATGGTGCGATTAAAAGTTTAAGGGCACGGATAAAAAGATAATTGCATCCTTGTTTCAATTCCAATATGGTGCGATTAAAAGAAGGAAAATCAGAAGAATTAAAAGCATTGGAATTGCTGTTTCAATTCCAATATGGTGCGATTAAAAGGCACAACAAAGGGACAAACGTACCTTTTTTTGTAAAGTTTCAATTCCAATATGGTGCGATTAAAAGAAAATTGGTGATTTGACGGATACACATAAAAAAGTTGTTTCAATTCCAATATGGTGCGATTAAAAGTATATATATATATATATATATGGGATATTTAATTATATTGTTTCAATTCCAATATGGTGCGATTAAAAGCAGACTCTAAGACAGAGGATGATAGAAACTTTACGAGTTTCAATTCCAATATGGTGCGATTAAAAGTTTAACCGAAAAGGAGAAACAAAGAGGCGGAAATAAGTTTCAATTCCAATATGGTGCGATTAAAAGGATGTGGATTTGGATCAAAAAAAAGCATGTCAATTTGTTTCAATTCCAATATGGTGCGATTAAAAGAATGATATGATAGATATATATATAATAATTCAAAACAGTTTCAATTCCAATATGGTGCGATTAAAAGTCAAATAAAGAAAAAAGTAGATTCAAATCCTCTTCAGTTTCAATTCCAATATGGTGCGATTAAAAGTGATTGATTGAGTAGAGAGGAGAAGTAATTGTGCTTGTTTCAATTCCAATATGGTGCGATTAAAAGTCTGTCCTTTTGCGTAATTATTTTTATTCCATTTTGGTTTCAATTCCAATATGGTGCGATTAAAAGAAATCAAACGTTTATGAGTAATTATGTAATTCGATAGTTTCAATTCCAATATGGTGCGATTAAAAGTTGAAACCGGTACTGCTTATCAATATGCAGCTGCATCGTTTCAATTCCAATATGGTGCGATTAAAAGACCGGGTAAGAAATCAAATCCAAAACTTTTGGATCGTTTCAATTCCAATATGGTGCGATTAAAAGTTATGTGAAATTAGGTACTGACATTATTTCTATGCTGTTTCAATTCCAATATGGTGCGATTAAAAGCACTTTTGTTGAGATTTATAAGAAAATCCAAAATGGGTTTCAATTCCAATATGGTGCGATTAAAAGAAAAATAGAGGAACCTATAGCAATATCAATATCAGGGTTTCAATTCCAATATGGTGCGATTAAAAGTTTTCTAATGCCAAAATCGAATTAACACACTTTTGTGTTTCAATTCCAATATGGTGCGATTAAAAGTATTTGGAAATAAGGGGTTCACTGTACAAAGTTTCAGGTTTCAATTCCAATATGGTGCGATTAAAAGACAAAAGGAACACAACGATAGAAATGGCCAAACCTGTTTCAATTCCAATATGGTGCGATTAAAAGCTGTAGAGGAGCTTATTAATAAAATAGCTGATTTGAAGTTTCAATTCCAATATGGTGCGATTAAAAGGAAGAAAGCTATATTGTCTAATTCTGTATTTATTATGTTTCAATTCCAATATGGTGCGATTAAAAGAAAACATTTTTTAAACTAGTGTACAAAAATATTACAGTTTCAATTCCAATATGGTGCGATTAAAAGATTAAAAAATTGTTGAAGGTTAAGGACTATGTACCTGGTTTCAATTCCAATATGGTGCGATTAAAAGGAACACAATCGAGCATTGTGACAGCTTACCAATAAAGTTTCAATTCCAATATGGTGCGATTAAAAGCTTTAGAACTTATACGAATCAGACATTAACATTTTTGTTTCAATTCCAATATGGTGCGATTAAAAGATTAGATGAGTAAATACATTGTAAGAGCTGCGAACACGTTTCAATTCCAATATGGTGCGATTAAAAGCCATATTGCAGGGAATAAAGGTATAAACGTACCTTGTTTCAATTCCAATATGGTGCGATTAAAAGAAATAATAATTAGTCAGTCCATCAGCGAAATTTTGCAGTTTCAATTCCAATATGGTGCGATTAAAAGTGCAAAATCAGGAGATTTGACAGATATAGCTCCCTTGTTTCAATTCCAATATGGTGCGATTAAAAGGAGTAGGGGCAATTAAAACAAATGGGGAATATGTATAGTTTCAATTCCAATATGGTGCGATTAAAAGATTGCACTTATTCCGCTCATGCGAGATTTGTACGAAGTTTCAATTCCAATATGGTGCGATTAAAAGGCATTGTGCATGCACAAGAATATGTATTGACACTTGAGTTTCAATTCCAATATGGTGCGATTAAAAGAATTAAAGAAAATATTCTATTTCGGTAGTGATATTTCGTTTCAATTCCAATATGGTGCGATTAAAAGTAAAATCAGTTCATCATTCATATTTCTAATGCTTTTGTTTCAATTCCAATATGGTGCGATTAAAAGTTTGCCTGTATAGCTCGGCAATTTGTTTTTGAATTGTTTCAATTCCAATATGGTGCGATTAAAAGCTTTAACGTAATGTCATTATACCTTTTATTTTCCCAAGTTTCAATTCCAATATGGTGCGATTAAAAGTCAGTACGTTAGAGTAGGGGCTATTAAGATTAACGGGTTTCAATTCCAATATGGTGCGATTAAAAGACCCGGATTTTATACAGCAATATAAAATAAAATCAAGTTTCAATTCCAATATGGTGCGATTAAAAGTTAGCAGCTGGGCCATCAGTAACAACTGGGTTAAATAGTTTCAATTCCAATATGGTGCGATTAAAAGTTGTTGTTCAATGCGTTATACGCTCAAGCTAATCTGTTTCAATTCCAATATGGTGCGATTAAAAGCCTTTTTATGTGTACTTCCAAACCGTTCATTATATTTGTTTCAATTCCAATATGGTGCGATTAAAAGCCAAATTCGTTTTTTACTTTTAACGCCCCTCTGCTTGTTTCAATTCCAATATGGTGCGATTAAAAGTCTCCAATGCTAATATCGAATTTACACACTTTTGTGTTTCAATTCCAATATGGTGCGATTAAAAGGAAAATGCAAGACAAGTAATGGAAGATGGCTTGTTTAGTTTCAATTCCAATATGGTGCGATTAAAAGAAATGCAAGACAAATCATGGAAGACGGCTTGTACAGTTTCAATTCCAATATGGTGCGATTAAAAGATAATATCCGCGTCTGTCAGATATTGTTTTTTTCCTGTTTCAATTCCAATATGGTGCGATTAAAAGAACATTACTAGTAAACCCTGCAGTTTCTAAGCTAGCTGTTTCAATTCCAATATGGTGCGATTAAAAGAAATTAGAGAAATGGGGAGACAAGATGTATTACGAGTTTCAATTCCAATATGGTGCGATTAAAAGCAAATGTATAAAAATCATTGCTAAATTTGTTTTCTGTTTCAATTCCAATATGGTGCGATTAAAAGCAGGGCTATGTCGAATTTCTTAGTAGCGGTAACTCGTTTCAATTCCAATATGGTGCGATTAAAAGAAGCAACGAAATTATTGCTACCGAAAGTCATTATTTATGTTTCAATTCCAATATGGTGCGATTAAAAGGAAGAAGGATTCGTTTTTAAGCATCAATGGATCAGGGTTTCAATTCCAATATGGTGCGATTAAAAGCTAAGTGTGATTGTACTACCGGACTTGGTTATCGTTGTTTCAATTCCAATATGGTGCGATTAAAAGCTGATATTTCTCTAAGAAAAAATTGTTTATAATGCCTGTTTCAATTCCAATATGGTGCGATTAAAAGACGATTAGTCTTATCTTCTCTAATAGTATGTAATTTGTTTCAATTCCAATATGGTGCGATTAAAAGAATGCCAAAATGGGAAGCAGATGATTATGTAAAGCTGTTTCAATTCCAATATGGTGCGATTAAAAGATACAGAAACAGAACTATATCAAATATTGTACTTTGTTTCAATTCCAATATGGTGCGATTAAAAGGGTACGGAGAAAAAGGGCTTATTGATTATATCATTGTTTCAATTCCAATATGGTGCGATTAAAAGCAGGAGGAAGCAAGACTTCAAGCTAAATGCTTCCAAGTTTCAATTCCAATATGGTGCGATTAAAAGGAGGACGGTAATAGCGTAGATTTATCTAGTTATTGTTTCAATTCCAATATGGTGCGATTAAAAGCTATTTAAAAATAATAAATAATATTATGAAAACACATGTTTCAATTCCAATATGGTGCGATTAAAAGCTTTGATAAAGATTGTTTTTTAAACTTTTCTGATATGTTTCAATTCCAATATGGTGCGATTAAAAGAGTTTTAAAGTAAGAACTTACACTTTAATAAAAGAGTTTCAATTCCAATATGGTGCGATTAAAAGTTAAACTAAAAAAACAAAATCATGAAAAATTTAATTATGTTTCAATTCCAATATGGTGCGATTAAAAGTCTTTCGGTGTTCGCTCAGGTAAGTTGTCATCTATAGTTTCAATTCCAATATGGTGCGATTAAAAGACCTCTTGAGAGAGAGAAAAAACGGTATTGTGATGTTTCAATTCCAATATGGTGCGATTAAAAGAGGAATGACTAAGGGAAGTCAAAAACATAATGCCCTAGTTTCAATTCCAATATGGTGCGATTAAAAGGAAAATACAAAAAAAGAATTT
>JALSPK010000171.1 GCA_026986005.1 Saprospiraceae bacterium | reverse complement strand
AAAAGATTCCATATATTATTCATTTAAATCTGTCGAAGATAATAATTGGCAAATAAATTATATGGATGAATTTTATTATTCTTCTTCGGAATTTGAGTTTCCTGATAGTATTAGATCATTTAATATTATAGAAGGGGATAAAGATTTATCTTCTGTACAGTATTTTTTCAGAAGACATCCTGATTATACTTCAAATGTTTTAAAGTCGAAATTTATTTGCAATATTCCCAACCCTTACACTAATGGACAATTGATTAAATGTAATGATGAGAATATTGAGGATATGGATGCACTCAATATAGAGGTTTATAATACAAGCGGACAACAAGTATTGAAGGTGCCTTTTAAAAATAATATTGCGTTAAATACATTAAAAGAAAATGGACATTATATATTTGTTATAAAGAATAAAAATGAAAAATTATATGCCGGTAAATTTGTTTTTATTAAGTAATTAAACTATGTTTCATTGAAAAAGTAACTCAAAATTTATACATTTTTACAGGCATAACGAAGTGCATTATAAAATGTTTTATATCTTTAACAAATAAAAAATGAAAAAGTTAGTAATAATTGTTTTAATGATATTTGCCTTTTATAATTCTGAAGCTCAAGTAAAAAAGAATTTATTTGAAATAGGGAGAAGTTTTTACTATTTTAAAAAGTCTGGGTTTGATTGGGATGTCATTTATAATGTTAGGTTAGGTTATACAAGAAGAATAAAAAGTACAAAATGGAAATTTAGAATGGATTCTGAATTTTTCCTTAAAGAGTATACGATAGACAGAAAAATAATGTTAGGAGATGTATTTGAACGATGGTTTCTTATCTTTGATGCTTTGGCATATAGAACCTTGTTAGTGAATAAAAACTCTGAGTTTGGCATATCTTTAGGAGCACTATATAGGTTTGGATCTGAAAATAAAGTAATGAAAATTATAAATAGAGGGATATGGACAGATATTGTTACACCGGAGATTGATGTTTCTGCATTTGGAATATATACCTCCGTTGGGAATAACTATAAACTGAACACAAAATGGACAATAGGAACTGAGTTTGGAGTTCATAAATACTTTCTAGATATTGGCACATTATTTGTTTATTTTGCTACTTTAAAAGTGGGATATATATATTAATAGTCATGGTCAAGATATTATTTCTATTTGGTGTATTAATTTTTATTTTGAATCAGTGCTCTTTTCAAGAAAAAAATACATCCAATGCAGTTTTGAACAAGCCTTCATTACTAGCTTTTCAAAGAAGGCTCGGTGTTGATGGAGAAGGTTTGGAGTTATATTTTACTGAGTTGTCAGATGCAAGGTGTCCTGCTAAAGTTCGATGTATTTGGGAAGGAGAAGCTAAAATAACATTGATTGCTATTAAAAATCAAGATTCATTGACCTTAAATATTAAAATCAAGGGGCTTTGTTTTGATGAAAACGGTGGGTGTTCAGAAGAACATAATGTTTTCGGATATAATATAAAAATTCTGTACTTGTATCCATATCCTAAAAAAAGAGAAATAATAAAACAAAAATATAGAGTAAAACTTTTAATAAACAAAAAGTGATATTTTAATGGATACTACTTTTTTATATAACTACTCAAGTACGAGTTCTTTGTATCAATAATGATTTTACAAGAATAGTATCTTTATTTTAATTCTCGAAGGTTAAACTATGTGTAAAATAAATTTTGTTTTTTAGTATTAATGTAAATGCTGAATAATTATTCTTTTTTCATTTATTTTAGTAAAAAGTGTGTTCCTCTTTCTATCGATTTACTAGAGATCTAGATAATTAATTGTCACAAAAGTCACTTTTTCTCATACTATATGTGAACACTGTCAAACAACACTCCGGAGCAAATGCGCAAATTGTTTGCAGGCTTTCAAAAAAGGTGAAAAAATTGACCCGAACACACCTGAAAAAGAAGTAGGGCACTTAATTTTTTAAAAAATTTATTATGAAAAACTTAAAACAACAGGTTTTATGCTCTAATATAAAGTCGCACACTAAAACTAGAAGAAAGGGACAAGTATTTAAAAAATACATATTGTTATTTTTAATGATATTAACTACAGTTTTTGAAGTAGATGCCCAAAAAGCTTTTGATTCTGATAATTTGGAAATAAAAGGAATAACGCAAAAAGTAGATAGGAATGGATGGCTATATTTTAAAGAAGATGTCGAATTAAAAAAAGGAGATTTATTTTTATTGCATGCTGAAGCAATGGGATTAGGTGATAATGATAAAATGGTGCTAAAAAAAGAAATCGTTGACAAATTAGGAATTACACATGTGAAATACAAGCAAGAATATAAGGGATTTCCTGTTGATGGAGGGGAATATATTGTTCATTTAAAAGACTGCTTGGAATATCTTGCAAATGGAGTTATTGTTGAGAATATTAATTTAAATACCAAACCCGAAATCTCAGAAAACGAAGCATTTGAGATTGCAAAAAAAGCAACTAAATCAAAACTGTTTGCATGGGAAAATATTAAATTGGAACAAGAATTAAGGATTGAGCAAAAAGATTCAAGTGCTACATATTTACCAAAACCGGAAATGGTTATTGCATTAAAAAAAGGAAAGTCTCTAAAAGAAAGAAATTATTCGTTTGTTTATCGGTTTAATATAGAGGTTGAAGAACCATATGCTGTATACCAAGTTGATGTTGACGCTGCAACGGGAGAGGTTTTTAATATGTTTAATACAGTTGTAGATTGCTTTAGTCAATCTAAAGCTATGCCTCAATCTAAACATTTAATAAGCGATTTTATAGGTAGCGAAGAAAAGTTATTACCTACAGGATCTGCCTCATTACCCTACTATGGAACTCAGTCAATTCAGACTAAATTTCACAATGGACTATTTAGTGATTATTATTACCTAAAAGATAATACTAGAGGAAATGGAATAAAAACCAAAGATTATTATAGTTGGAGTAAAATTAAAGATAGTGATAATAATTGGCCAAATAGTGATGGTAAATACACTCAAGCTCATTGGACTATTGAAAAAGCATGGGATTATTTTTTAGATAGTTATGGACTTGACGGGACAAATGGAAATGGTAAAAAAGTTAAAATTAAAGCAAATTGGAACAATGAAAATGCTAATTACCACGGTAATTTGTTTGGTCAAAGAATTAATGTCGGTAAAACATCAAGCGATAATCATCTATCAACTTTAGATATATTAGGACATGAGTATACACATGGAGTAACTCAATACTCTGCTAATTTAGATTATTATGGAGAATCGGGAGCTCTGAATGAATCGTTTTCTGATATATTTGGAACAATGGTAGAAAATTATGCAGATGGTGTAAATTTTGATTGGACAATGGGAGAAGATGCATCATGGATTATTCGTGATATTTCAGACCCTACTTTATATGGGCAACCTGATACTTATCTAGGGTCAAACTGGGTTTCTACCTCGGGTCCTGATTATGGTGGTGTTCACACTAACTCCGGTGTACAAAATAAGTGGTTTTATCTATTGTCTGAAGGAGGTACGCTAAATGGTGTCTCAGTTCAAGGAATAGGAAAAGAAAAAGCTGCTAAAATTGCATTTAGAAATTTGACTAAATATTTAACTCGATTTTCAAATTATACTAGTGCTCGTATAGGTGCTATAAATTCAGCCATTGATTTATACGGACATTGCTCATTTGAGGAAATTCAAACAACAAATGCATGGGCAGCTGTTGGTGTAGGAAATGAATTTGTTGGCAATTGTGTTCAGATTATAGGTCCGCATATTATTTGCCTTGATTTTATTAATCCTAGTATTCCTATCGTTTTTAAAGCAATAGGATTGCCTGGTTCTACTTTTACATGGTCTCAGATACCAAATACTTGGAATTATTCAATAAACGGAAACGGAAATAAGTACCTTAAAGTATCTTCCATTAGCTCAATAGGTACGGCAAATTTAAAAGTGAATTCTTCTCAAGGTGGATCTGACACACATTACGTAATAGTAAGAAAGTGCAAAATCCATCCGCACCCTTGCGATGAAATGAAAAAATAGCACATTAAATGCTATGAAAATAATTAAGTGTCTTTGGGCATGTTTAATTAATAATAATTTGAGGCATGCTCATTTTTTTTCAAAAAACCTGTCACAAAAATCACTTTTTCTCATACTATATGTGAACGCTGTCAAACAACGCTCCGGAGCAAATGCGCAAATTGTTTGCAGGCTTTCAAAAAAGGTGAAAAAATTGACCCGAACACACCTGAAAAAGAAGTAGGGCATAAAATCATTTTAAATACGTAATTATGAAAACTCGTAAGATATTTTTTTTACAAATTCTAATATTATTTGTACTTTTATTCGGTACAAATATCAATGCACAAAATCCAACAAAATGGAATTTCAGTAGCAATGTTGGTATTGGTTTTGACGAACAAAGATTTTTTTATTTCGCATCCGCAGCAGAATTGGAGAGATTTTTTACTAATAGGCTGTCTTGTGGCTTAGGATTCAATCAAATATCATCTTTTAGAAACCAGAATAATAGATCCTTGCGCTTAGAGAATTGTTCTTTTGAAAGTTTTGAAAAGGATAGAGACAGACTGGCAAACATATGGCGCGTATATTTAGAACTAAAATACTATCCTGTTAAAAGTGAAAAGTTTTGGTTTTCTATTGGAGTTGGCGGAAAGTTAGAATTTTTAGACAAAAGAGAAATAATACCAGTAGACGATGATACTAAATCACAGTATACAATATCTCAAATAAATTCAATAGCTCCTTGGTTTATTTCTAATATTAATTTCACATATTTTGTTAAAAAAAATATTGGCATTGATTTTTTAATCCCTGATATAATTAAGATAAAAAAATATTCTACTTTTTTAATCGGAACAAAAATATTGTTTTAGAATAGTTTTTCTTAGTTAAGTCAAAACCGTAGATGATGAAAAATTTGGAATATAAACCTTAGTATCAATAAAATATACCTGCTATTTCAATTTATAAATATTATTTGTAAATGGTAATATTGTATAGTATTGAGTAAGTAGTCCTAAACCATGAAAAAAAAATATTAAAAAAAATTACTAAAAAAGTGTCACAAAAGACAAGTTTTCTCATACTACTAGTATAGAAGATGTATTTAAATTTAAAATTGGCTAAAACCAATAAGACAAAACAAAGTCAGAAATGAAAAATATAAGTGTTATAATCATCCTTTTTTTAAGCGTATTTGCATTTGGCCAAGATAGTAAAAATATCAATAGATCAGTGCCGGTTTCTTTTGAAGATTTTACACGGGATCCTTTTTGTGTAAAACTTGGAGGATGGTGTTCAAGTGAAATTCAGGTGGTTTCACAGATTGAGCCAAGAGACCCTAATTTATATTATGGTAGATTTTATATTGATAGTAATGATTCATTAAAATTAGGTCTTGAAAAAGGAAGAATGCCGATTAGTACGATTTTGTTTTTATTTGAGAATAATTTATTTACAGTTGATTCAATATTAAATATTCCACCTGAAGTAGCAGGGAAATTAGGTTTATATGGCTATCAATCAAAAATACAAGCGGGAGAATATAGAATTTACGATAGCGAAAATATGAAAGAAATAATAATAAATTTTGGAAAGGTATCTATTAATAACGTTGATAATGATAGTAATTCTAGTGGTCAGTTGGAAAAAATTTCTCCTATAAAAAAAGAAACGGATGAACATGATTAATAAAAATGTTGCTGGTGTAGTGCAATAAATTTTAAAAAACATAAATTTTAAACAAATGAAAAAAATAATAGTAATAGCAGTTTTAGTGTTGATTGATATTCTTAATGGATTATCGGTAACACCACCAGAGACTTTGGAAAGTCTATTTTTGGATATCAGAGAAAATGTTAGAGGGGTTAACAAAGAATATAAAGATGTGATAAGTAACTATTTTCAAAGGCTGGAAACATTAAACCAAGAACTCGAAGTAAAGGGTAAATCTTCCGATGAATTATTGAATATATTAATTGAAAAAGACTTGATAAAAGATGCTATCTCTTCTGAAACATTAAAATATAATTTTAAACTGGTAAAGATAAGATATAAAAAAGGATTAGACTTGATTAAGCTCCTATATGAAAAGATATTGGATTTGGATCATCATTTTACGGCTTTGAACACATACCAAAATATTTCTAATATTTCTAATCCAAATTCATATCCCGAATTTTTAAAATCTAAAGAGCAGCTTACAAAAAATTTAACAAATAAGTCAACCATTAAGATTCCGGATATTTTAAAGAGCAATATTTATGTCAGCTTGGCCACTACAGTTGTTTCAGCATTTATAGGTTCGGGGAAAAAAGCACAAAGAACTGAAGATATGAAAAAAATTAGCTGCATTTTAGATTTTACTGCATTGATGCATTCAGATCTGAATATAATATACTATGAGACGGAGTTTTTAAAAGACAATAATATCACAATGAAAACAAATATTATAAAACTATTTGGTGAATATACAAAACCTATTAAATATAGAGTTGGACTTAGTGAATGCAGAAATACAGATGATTGGGATAGTGTAGATGAACATTTGGAAGAGTTTTTGGTAAGACTTGAAAAGTTATCAAAAA
This sequence comes from Saprospiraceae bacterium, assembly GCA_026986005.1. Classification (GTDB taxonomy): domain Bacteria; phylum Bacteroidota; class Bacteroidia; order Chitinophagales; family Saprospiraceae; genus JADJGA01. Next base: position 20,874 of record JALSPK010000171.1, on the reverse strand, counting down.
ATGCTACGGGGAGTCCTGAATACAGAAAAGCGATAAAAGCAATATCAAACATTGAATTTTCATTAGATAGGGTGTTAAACTTTTTGAATAAATACTCAAGTTTTGTTGATCAAGGAAGTAAATATTATAATAAATTCTATAAAATAATAAATAATTATAAAAACTTAGATAAATGCTCATCAAAGTTACCTATACAATACGATGAATTGAAACAGGATATTAAACTATCAATTCAGAAATTTAAAACAGCTTACGATATTGGAGAATTAAAAGGAACAGGTCTTAGGGATTTAGTTTATGGTAATCCTGAGGCATATTGAATGTATATTATATCAATTGTTGATATTAAAGATGAATTTTTAAAACGATTCCTTCCTGCGAATTTATGCTAATCACCCATTAGTTTTAACTCAGATTCAATAATTAAAAAAGCCCTCTCCGGGCTTTTTTTCGTCGCTAATAAAGATATTTTTACCTTTAAAAGCTCTTTCACTTTGTGGTGCAAGTTAGGATTTGAATGCACACATTAGCGTGACTTCAAAGCCGGCTTTGTAATAAAGGTTCATTCTTAATTATTTTTATACTTATCTAATAAAAATATATGTTTGTCGTTTTTTTTGTTTTACATAGGCAATTAAAAATAGTTTTGCAGTAAAGATTAGGTGTTTGATAAAATACAAAATACAAATTATTTATATAATTAAATTTTAGAGTTAAATGAAAAAGGTATTCTATACAGTAATAATCATGCTATTATTTTTCAACAATATAATAGGACAAAGTAGCATTTTCGGGAAGGTATTGGATGAAAATGGGAATGGTATATTCTATGCGACAATAGCTCTTTATGAAAGCAACAACAAAAAAATATCCAAAACTGCTTCTTCTGATGATAAGGGAAAATTTAGGATTAATTCAATTAGTCCCGGGAGATATTTTATGGAGATCACGATGTTAGGGTATAAAAAAGACTCGATTTCAGATATAAAATTTCCAAAAGATAATAAAAAGGTATTTGAAATTTCATTGGATGTTAATGCACAAGTATTGTCAACAGTAGAAATAAAAGCAAAAAAACCATTATTGGAGCAACAATCGGATAGATTGATAGTAAATGTAGAAGACAATATTACAGGAATGAATGAAAACTTGATGGATGTCATGAAAAAAGTACCTGGTATAATAGTCGCAGGAGATAAAATAAGTCTTGCAGGATCGTCTAATGTAACAATACTTATCAATGGTAAAACAACCAAGTATATGGATGTAGAAGATTTGCTGAAAGATATGCCGGGTGACAATATCAAAAAAGTAGAGATTATTCATCAACCGGGAGCTGAATTTGATGCAGCAGGTACAGGTGCAATTATCAATATAATACTGAAAAAAAATAGTTTGTTCGGTACGAGTGGTAAAGTGAAATTTGGTGTTGGAAAAGCTAAGCGATGGAAGTATAACACTGGATTATCACTAAGTCACTATGAAGGTAGTCTTAACATAAATGGAGGGTTTGGTTATAGAGACGGAATTTATTCTGAAGCGATACTAGTAGATCGGTTTGTAGATGGAGATCAATATACACAAGCAAGTGAAAGTCGGTACGGAAATAAAAGTTATCGAGCCAATCTGTCAATGGATTGGGATATTACGGACAAACAGCGTATAGGCTTTCAATCCAGATATGTCAACTACAATTCGGATAACAAGACAGATAATACTACTGATATCCTCTTTGAATCAACAAAACTTCAAAATCTTAAAATAAAAACTGATAATGTAGAACAAGCATATTGGAGACTTGGTAGTATCAATCCGTATTATACATTTGAAATAGACACATTCGGTCAGAAATTGGAACTTGACTTAAACTATATACAATTTGGAAGTAATGGCGAGAATATATTGACACAAAAAGAATTGAATACAAATACTGTACTACCTAAACTTCGTTATGATAAACCCGGACTTACAAAAATAACTGTTGGCAAACTTGATTATTCATATCCGGTATCCAAGGATTTGAAATTGCAGATTGGAGGAAAGTATAGCTTGGCAGATTTGGATAATGAATTGCTTTCAAAGTATACAGTCAATGATAATTGGGAAACAAATAACGAACAAAGCAATCACTTTTTATTTAAGGAAACTATTAAAGCGGCATATTCAAAAGTCACATTTAATAATTCTACTTGGTCAGCAACACTAGGGTTGAGATACGAAGATAGTAATTCAGATGGGATGAGTGTAGGAGTGGATACTACATTGAACAGAAGGATAAAAAAGTTTTTTCCCAGTGCAAGCATAGGAAGAGAGATAGTCAAGGGGTTGATGGGAACCTTTTCCTATAGTTACAGGCTGGACAGGCCTCGATATTCCACTCTGAATCCTTTTAGATACTCATTGGATTCATACACCTCTCAACGTGGAAATCCTAAATTAAAAGCAGAATTTACACACAGTATGAAATTCAGTCTAGCATATCAAAAACAACCGTTTTTCAATGTAGAATACAAGATAAGTCACGATCCAATGGTAGAGGTAATAGAGCAAAATGACGATACAGGTGAAGCATTCAAATCAACGGTAAATCTTAAAAACAAAAACAACCTCAATATAAGTTTATTTTTCCCATTGAGTTTTATTCCAAAAGTATCGGGTTACGGTGGCGTTATAGCCAATCACGTCAAGTATGATTCACCATATCTCAATCAGGTATTTGATGCATCAAAATGGGATTTTACAAGTTTTTTACAAATGAATCTAACATTGCCTTATGAATTGGAAACCGAACTATCGGGATGGTATACCACAGGAGGGCTACAAGGGTTGATAGACTCGGATTGGATGTATGGCGTTAGTTTTGGTATCAGTAGGAAGTTTCTAAATAAAAAAGCTAAATTAAGTTTTGGTGTTGACAATGTCATCAATCGCTTTTACACTGGTATTGTTGATTACAGCAATATTGATTTGACTCTAAAAAGCGAATGGGATGCTCCGGTAGCAAACCTTCAATTTAGTTACAAATTTGGCAATCAGCATATCAAATCCAAAAAACACACTAGTGGTGCAAGTGAAGAGTTGAGAAGAGCAGGTAAAAGCTAATATTAATACGCAATCGAAATGCATTATTAATTTCGAATAAGTGGCAGTTTAGGCAGCAAAACAGTTATACTAAGTCTTGATAGAATTTTGTATTTAGAAAATATGCGATTTAGATTACAAAATCCTATTATAGCTTAGTATAATAATTTGTATTGAGTTATGACACTACCGATTAAATAAAGACTGTATGGATTTGTACTCAAATACATAGTTGATAGCATCTGAAAACAAATGAGAACAACTTATCACCTCTATCTTTTTGGATTCTTTTTTCAAAGGTATTGTATCGCTTACTATCAATTTTGTTAATTTTGAATTTTCTATTCTTTCATAAGCCGGTCCGGACAATACCGGATGAGTACATATTGCACTTACGCTTTTTGCACCATCTTCTATTATCTTATCAGCAGCCATAGTCATAGTGCCTGCTGTATCGACCAAATCATCAATAAGAATTACATCTTTACCTTTGACGTCACCTATCACGATGATATTAGCTACTTCATTTGCTTTTTTTCTTTCCTTATCACAAATAACAAAATCAGTATTAAATTTTCTGGCATATGCTCTAGCTCTTTTGACTCCGCCTACATCCGGACTTGCAAATATGGTATTGCTCAAATCTTTGCTTTTAAGATAGGGGAACATTATTGCTTCTCCGATAAGATGATCCATTGGGATATCAAAAAACCCTTGTATTTGCTGAGCGTGCAAATCCATTGTCATCACTCTATCTGCACCGGCAGCTTGAATGATATTGGCCATTAACTTAGCTGAAATAGGTACTCTTGGTTTGTCTTTTCTATCTTGTCTGGCATAGCCGTAATATGGTATTACTGCGGTAATGTATCCAGCCGAGGCTCTTTTTGCAGCGTCGATCATAAGGAGCAGTTCCATAATATTGTCTCCGGGAGCATAAGTCGATTGAATAAAAAATACATGTGCTCCTCTTACCGATTCGTTAAGCACACATTGCATTTCACCGTCGCTAAATTTGAAAATATCCATATCTCCCAATTTTGTTCCAAAATCAGAAGCTATTTTTTTTGACATATCTAATGAAGCATTTCCTGAAAATAGTTTTAAGCCTTTCATTTGTTAGTTGGTCTTTAAAAAATTCAATTGAAAGGCACAAATATAAACAAAGCGTTTAATGCACATATAAATATAGAGCTTTTTTTTTAAACAATACAAACTATTTTGGTTTCAAAAGAAGCTTCTGATTATATCTTCTTCCGTAATACCTTCAGCTTCTGCCTTGTAGTTTTTGATTATTCGGTGTCTTAATACATTAATAGCTACAGATTGAATGTCCTCTATGTCCGGAGAGTATTTACCATTAATAGCTGCATTGCACTTGGCTCCCAGTACCAGATATTGTGAAGCTCTTGGACCTGCTCCCCACGAAAGGAATTTATCTGCCAATTCTGATGATCGGCTACTTTTGGGTCTTGTTTTTGCTGTAAGATTTACAGCGTACTCAAGTACATTATCAGCAATAGGTATTTTTCTTACCATTTTTTGAAAAAATAAGATATCATCTCCACTTATAACTTTATTAACAGAAACACTTTTATCTGAAGTTGTACTTTTTACTACATCTATTTCTTCTTCAAATGTAGGGTAATCCAAGGGGATGTTGAACATAAATCTATCCAATTGTGCTTCAGGTAATGGATATGTCCCCTCTTGTTCGATAGGGTTTTGAGTGGCGAGTACAAAAAACGGCTTTGGCAACTCATACCTTCTGCCTCCTACGGTTACAGATTTTTCCTGCATTGCTTCCAGTAGTGCAGCCTGCGTTTTGGGAGGAGTCCTGTTAATCTCATCAGCTAGAATAATATTGGCAAAAATCGGGCCTTTATTGAACTGAAAATGTCTTGATTCATCTAGGATTTCCGAACCGGTAATATCACTAGGCATCAAATCAGGAGTGAACTGTATTCTTTTAAAATCCAACTGCAAAGCATCGGAAATAGTTTGAATCAAAAGGGTTTTTGCTAAACCCGGAACACCTACCAATAGACTATGTCCATTGCTAAATAAACCGATTAATACAGATTTAATAACTTCATCCTGACCTATAATCACTTTACCGATTTCAGATTTCAGATTTTTATATGCGCTCGCTAATCCATCGATTGCCTCAACGTCTGATTTATAAGTTTGTGCCATATTTTAATGCTTTTTTAATAATCTTTATTCAAGAATAAATTATTTATCGTCTCAATGAAAACCAATAAATGTGAATTTACCTGTTTTCGTGCTGACATTAATTAACGCTTATAATTTTATTTTGTTTTAAAACCGGATGCGACATTTTTAAATTCATTTAATATCATAGCCGTAGCACCCCAAATAACGTGATTATTTAAAGAGAAATACGGGATATTATTTATTGTATTTCCATTTTCAAGTTCTATTTGTCCTTTTTTTATGTTTTTTTCTTTAAACAAATCTTTTAATTTAATTTCCAATATATATTCAACCTCACTTTCTTGAGCTGTAAAACCATTATTATTATTCATAATAAATACAAATGGTTGCACCATATAATTGCTGATAGGGATATACAGTTTTGTCAATTTTCCAAGGGGTGTGAGATTACTTTTGTCTATACCAAGCTCTTCTTCTGTTTCGCGTAAGGCGCAGTTAAGTAATGTGTTATCATTCTTATCATATCTACCTCCCGGAAAACTTATCTGTCCTTTATGCTTGTCATTTTGATTGTGACTTGTTCTTTTTATCAAGGGGAAAAATAACTCTTTATCATTTTTGTATAATAATATTGCAACAGCGGAGTCAATGTAATCCGATTTGACAGGATATGTTAATTGTCTCCCTATTGGAGCCATTTCCGCCAAAACATCCATACCGGGAAGAGTATCATTTTCCAATTTTTCCTTCAAAAAATTTATGCAATCTTGACCTTCCATCTAAATATATTAGTTCTTATCTTAATCTGTCAGCAGATCTTACCAATTTTTCATCTTTGTTGATAAATCTAGCGGCAAGAAATCCAAAAATTAAACTTAAGACCGGCATATATAAACCTAAGGAGTCACTTATTTTCGAGGTTTCAAATATCTTATAAGCTTCATTGTAAAATAGCACCACGGCTACTACTATCAACAAAATACCAATTATAATGGTCAAATAGCTCAATCTTACTTGTAAAGGTCGGTTTTTGTATAAAAAAATTGCAACTAAAGCAATTAAACCACCGAGTCCGGCAAGAATAATCAAAATTGTATTGTCGTAAACATCAAAATCTTTATCTGCTAAAAATCCCGCGTTGGCGACATCGCTTACAGCAAAAGGGAATTGAAATAATGCTATAAAAGCCAATGCAGCAAGCAATAAAAATAGAGTTTGTATTCTTTGTATCATATCTTATAATTATTTTTCCAGTTCGATTATATCTTTCATCACAAAAATTGCCTCCTTTACATATTGATCCTTTCTTATATTTTTGAGCCAATTTTCATTTCTGCCGATTCTTGAAGAATCAATTTGAATATGGGCTAAGTCCACATCCAGATTTTTAACTTCAATACCGGGGATTGTTGTATTTAGTTTACCTTTAAAATGTTCATCTTCTTTTTTCCTTTCTGCTTTCCACAATTTAAACTTGTCTATATTAACAGGAATAAGAGTTTTATCAGAATAATCTTTAATTTTTCTTGCATTTTCTTCAATGTATATAAATGCTGAATCTTTTTTAACCCTATCCTCACTCCTTTGTTTGAGTTCATCCATATGATTCAATTTAAAGACGTTTTGTTCATAGTCCAAATGATTTATTTTGTCCCATGGCAAAGCGTGGTCATAGTCTCTCTCTCCTACATCCATATACTCATATCTATCGGGTAATACGATATCGGATTCAACACCTTTGAGCTGAGTTGAACCACCATTTATCCTGTAAAATTTTTGAGTGGTTATCTTGATATTTCCTAGAGGCTTTACGGAATTTGAACCACGAAATAAATTGTCCAAATCAAAAAATCTTTGCACTGTACCTTTACCAAAAGTTGCAGTACTTCCTATTATTACAGCCCGTTTATAGTCTTGCATTGCTGCGGCTAATATCTCTGATGCTGAAGCACTCATCTCATTGACCAATATAACTAAAGGCCCATCGTACTCTACATTGCTATCGTTATCAGAATGAACGTATGGCTTTTCTTTTCCCGGTTTGACCTGAACAATTGGTCCGTCTTTAATAAAAAATCCTCCCATTGTAATTACATCTCTAAGAGAGCCACCCCCATTTGATCTAAGATCCAATATTATGCCGTTGACATTTTTATCTTTTAATTTGGAAAGTTCTTTTTTTATATCTTTGGAGCAATTTTCGCCATCTCTTGATTTAAAATCAGAATAAAAACTAGGCAATCTGATAAAGCCAATATTATCAATAACTACATTACTGTCCTGGTTAGCTACTTTTTCATCAATAGAAGCAGTTTTATTATTGCTTTTTATATTTTTATAGCCTAAAATGGCTGATTTTGCTTTTCCTTCTTCAAGTATCACCTCATCTCTTGTGATTTCTATTACTTTAATTGTTCCATCCGGTTTTTTAACCTCCAATTTAACTTTCGTGCCCTTTTTACCTCTAATGTAAGTCACAACTTTATCTATTCTCATGCCTGTCAAATCAACAAAATCATCTGAATTTTCCTGAGCTACTTTCAATATTAAATCGTTTTCTTCAAGTTCTTTGCCTTTCCAGGCAGGTCCTCCCGCTATTATACTTATTATCTTTGTAAAATCCCCATCAGTTTGAAGTCGTGCTCCGATACCTTCGAGTTTACCCCCCATTCTTATATCAAAATCCTCTTTGTCTTTTGGAGAGAAATATTCGGTATGAGGGTCAAATAGATTGGCAAAGGAATTTACATAGATTTCAAACCTATCCGACCTTTCGACTTTTGCAAATCTTTTGAACAAGTCTTTATAGCGTTCTTTTACCTTGTCTCTTGATTCTTTTTCCAATTCTTCAAAAGTTTTTATCTCATTGCTGTTAACACTATCTTTATTTAATTTTTCTTGATCTTCCATCTTATTTATGACTCGTACCAATACATCATATTTGAAGTATTTTCTCCATTGCTCCTTTAGTTCTTCTTTGTTTTTCGCCCAATCCCTTTTTTCAGGATCAAGTTCAATAGTATCATCAATTGTAAAATCAAAAGGTTTTTCAAGAAGCTCTTTATAAAATCCTTTTGTTATTTCAATACCATTATTAATTAATGTATTTGATAAATTAAAGAATTCTAGATTTTGATTCAATATCTCATCATCCAATCTAGTATTGTATAGTGCAAGTTGATCGATATCCTCTTGTGTCAAAAATCTTTTCATTCCATCAAGGTTTTTGATGTAATCCGCATAGAATTGTTTAGAGAATTCATCATTTATTTTTTTTGGTGAAAAATGGACATAATCAACCATTTTTTTTACTGTATAAACTATTGCCTGCTCCTTTTCTGCTGCATCAAACTTATTGTAGTTATTGCTTAGAAAAAATGTTGCAACACCCAAAACTCCAATAATTATTCCTTTTATCATTATATTTTTTCTTTTAGATTTAATCATCAACTTTTGCTTTCTATGATAATTTTTTTATAGCATATTATACTCTCTTGGCAATAAAATATAAAATCCTCAATCGGTACAAATAGCTATTGCCAATATGAATAACGGATATAGAATCAAATAAGTTGTAAAATTACAATTTTTAATTAAAAGTCATAAAAAATTCATAGTTTCACTTGATTTATATTAAACCATCCTAGAATTTTGAAATACAAATCGCATTTTTTGCACCTAGATCCCTATTAAAAAAACAGTTCTATAGCTATACTTCATCAAACTCAGCACAAGGTTTATTCAAAGATTTTTTTAAATTGATTAGGTACAAAATATGATGTTTTCTAAATACAAAACTCTATTAAGGCTATGTAATAAGAACAAATTTATTAAAAACAATTGGATTTTTTGTGTAAATATTTTTGGTTTTAAAATAAAATACATACTTTTAATTTCACGAAACTGATATAATTCAATATTATGGGAGAACAAAACGTATCAATACTAAACGATAAAGAACAAAAAGCTATATTTTTAAAGGCTCTTCTTGATGATGTTCAAGCACTGGAATATATGCTGAATAATGATTGGTTTGAGACAGATGTACAGAGAGTAGGAGCTGAACAGGAAATGGTAATTGTGGGAAAAGAACATTTCAAGCCTTCACTTGTAGGCGTTGATGTCGTTGATAAGCTAAAAGATAAAGGGTGGATAGAAACTGAATTGGCAAAATTTAATATTGAGACCAATTTGAAACCTAGAGTATTTGAGAAAAAAGCTTTCTCTAAAATGGAAAATGAAATAAGAACCTATCTCGATGTCATACAATCGGAGCTTGATAAAATGAACTCTCAAATTGTACTGACAGGAATACTTCCTACTTTGCGAAAATTTGACTTGAACTTGAAGAACCTCACTCCAAAAAAACGGTATAAAGCATTGATGGAAGCGATAAATAATCAACAGCTGGGAGATTATTATGAACTAAAATTATTTGGGATTGATGAACTGATAGTAAAGCACGATTCACCGCTCATTGAAGCTTGTAATACAAGTTTTCAAGTCCATTTACAAATCAACCCTGATGAATTTGCTAAGATGTACAATATATCTCAGGTTTTAGCTGCCCCAACAATGGCTATTGCTGCTAATTCGCCTATTGTATTTGGTAAAAGATTGTGGCATGAATCTAGGATTGCCTTGTTTCAACAGGCTCTTGATACACGATCTTCACACGATCATCTAAGGGAAAGAAGTCCTAGGGTGAGGTTTGGAAACGACTGGATCAAAGAATCAATTCTTGAGATTTACAAAGATGATATTGCAAGATTTAGAGTTCTGCTAAGTGCAGATGTATCTGAAAATTCATTGGAAGTAATTAATAAGAATAAAACTCCAAAATTAATGGCTCTGAATGTCCATAACTCAACGGTATATAGATGGAATAGAGCTTGTTATGGTATAAGTGGTAATGGAAAACCTCATCTTAGAATTGAAAACAGAGTGTTACCTGCCGGACCAACTGTTCTCGATGAAATGGCAAATGCCGTATTTTGGCTTGGCGCTATGATAGGTATGGCAATGGAGGTTGATGACATAAGAGATCATATTTCCTTTAGTGATGCAAAAGACAATTTTGGTAAAGCTGCAAAATTTGGAATTGATACAAAACTTACATGGTTTAATGATGAAAAAATATCACCTACCAGGCTTGCTCTTGACAAACTGATACCGATAGCAAGAAAAGGGCTACAAAGTAAGAATATCGACAATAAAGATATTGATAAATACCTTGGCGTAATTGAGAAAAGAGCCTTGAGTCATATGAATGGAGCAAGATGGCAATTGAAAGCTTATACAAAATTAAAAGAAAAAGGAACAGAAGACCAGGCACTATCAACACTTACTGCTGCAATGATAAGCAATCAAAATAAAAACCTACCTGTATCAGAATGGGAAATGCCAAAATATAAATCTTTGGATAATTACAATCCTTCAAAGTTATTGGTTAGTGAATTTATGCAAACTGATTTGTTTACCGTTCATGATGATGATATTATCGAGTTTGTAGCGGATTTGATGGACTGGCGAAAAACCAGCTTTGCCTTGGTGGAAGACGATTCAGGTACATTGGTGGGGGTAGTCACCATTAAAAGAGTTTTGAACCATATGGTTAAAAATAAAAATTTTAAAAAAGACGGTCAGTTTCTTTTAGTGAAAGATATAATGTATAAAAATCCGATAACCGTTTCTCAGGAAGCGGATATAGAAACTGCTGCTAAATTAATAATTGAAAACGAAATTGAGAATCTTCCGGTTGTAAAAAACGGCGAACTAATCGGTGTATTGACAACGGCTGATTTTTTACGCGTTTCATCTAATCTACTCGGAAGACTAGGTAAATAGTGTCTGTCCATAAAGTCATTAAAATTGAAAAATAATCTTTTAGCGATATTTTGTCTTTATTCAAATTACTGATGCTAAGGCATCACTAATTCTTAGAAAGACAAAAATCTCATCTAAAATCTTTATTTTTCAAAAATCAAGCACTTTATAGACAGACACTAAATAGGCTAAGTTTTTTTTCTTCGTTTGATTTCTTTTTTTATCAATTCAAGTTCCCTCGTGGTTTGTCCTTCTACGGATGTATTTTCTTGTGCTCTTCTTATCAAGTACGGTATCACTTGTTTCACAGGGCCATAGGGAATGTATTTTTGAACATTATATCCTGCTTTTGCCATACTAAAAGTTATATTGTCGCTCATCCCTTTCAATTGTGCAGAAACAATTCTGGGATGATTTTTTTGAAGGTTGTTTTCTTCCATCAACTTTGCTAAATACTCACAGCTATACTCATTGTGTGTCGCGTTTGATAAGTGAAAAGTATCTATATTTTCAACGCAATATTTTAAACCTGCATTATAGTTTTTATGCGTTTCTTCTATTGTTTCACAGATTGGGCTGGGATATCCCATCTCATTTGCACGATTCCTTTCTTTTTCCATATATGCACCCCTAACTAGTTTTACTGCCGGTATATAATCATGCTTTTTAGCATGTTCAAGTGTGGTTTTCAAAAAATCAAGTTTGGACTTTATATATAGTTGGACACCATTTATTACCGTTGGGAAATCTCTATTGAATTCAGCGCTCAATTCAAATGCCAAATTGTCAATTTCACCTTGAATCCATGTTTCTTCTGCATCCAAATGGAGGTGGATTTTGTTTTTATAGGCTGCTTTGACCAAATCTCTCAATCTGTTTCTTCCCTTGTCGTATCTTAGAAATTCTTTATCGGATAGTCTGATACCTGATGTCAATTTTTCCAAAAGATTATGTTCAATAAGACCTGATGGCTTACAGCTGATAGTATTGATATTTTTATTCTGAACAGCATAATGCAATGTTTTATGCAAAGATGCGGCAGTTTTATTAAACTCTTCTTCGGTATGCTTTCCTTCAACTCCAAAATTCAAAATGACGTTAATCCCAAAATCATCCAATTTGTTAACTACTTTTTTTACTTCTTCAAGTGTTTCACCTCCGCAAAAATGCTTGTATACTGTATTTTTCAAGACAGATTTAATCGGTAAGTGCATTTTTAGGGCTAGTAGTGTTGCTTTTGAACCAATATTAACTAGTGAGGCATAACTCATACCTTTAAAAATTTGAACAGCATTTTGTAATTCTTTATCAGATAGATAGGAAAATGCTATTTCAGTATTGTCAAAATTGAAAAAATTAGTCGCTTTCATATATTTGATGTTTACGCAGCGAAAGTATAAAAAATATCGCCATAAATGTTAAATTTTTTTGATTATTATGGAATTATTTATAATATTGTGAAATAAGATATGAATCTAATTTATATCCTTATTTGTTTGTACATTTAAAATCTTTCGAAATGAAATATTTATATGCTCTTATACTTACATTTTTTGTGCTTTCTACTATGTTAAATGCCCAATGTGACGGAGGAGATCCTGGTACCAATGGTCCCGGCTGGGATTCCGGGTTAAGTATAGAAGCAAATTATAATAATGCTAGAAGGTGGGAAGAGAACAATTTGGGACTTACTGCAAATTGCCTGGGTAATATGGTGGAACCGAATGTAGGATGGGGAGGAATGAATGAAGAATCAACGGCTTTATATATTCACAATTCTGAACGTACTGCTAGGGGGAAACTCCCTTTGTATGATGTCGAATCTAATCTTGATGGTGTTGCACAAGCTCACTCTGATTGGCAAATAGCTAATGGCGTTTTTGATCATGGTGGAGACCCAGCGCTAGGGTCGGATGAAGATTATAAATTGTGTAGCGATTGTGCTACTAATATTACAGGATCTAGTCCATTTAATAGAATGGACAATAATTCCACTCTTCAAGGTAATGCAGAATGGAGATCAGAAAACATCGGAATAAGAGTCACAAGTGGCAATTCGTTGGCTGATTACGTACCGGAAAGAGTCTATGCATTTATTTACAGAGATGCAGGGGCAGGTTGGGGGCATAGACATGCAGTTTTACATGTATTTAATAATGATTGGGGTGATGCGAATACAGAGGGATTTATTGGAGTTGGTATAAGTGAAGGTACTGATTTTGATATATGTCAATTTGGGTGTGATGATAATTGGAACTTGGCTAAACATATAACTATTGACTACTATGATCCAATTGGTAGCGCCTCAGGATTTACCTTCAAAGGTTTGCCAATTCAATTATTGAGTTTTGATGCTAAAATAATTAATAGTAAAGTTTTAATATCTTGGTCCACTTTGAGCGAGATAAACAATGATTATTTTGTAGTAGAGAAATCACTAGACGGGGTCGTTTTTGAAGAATTGGAATTTATTGAAGCATTTGGAGATAGTAAATCGCAGCAAGACTACTCGCGTTATGATACAAATCCTGATTTAGGAATTAATTATTACAGATTAAAGCAAGTTGATTTTGATGGAAAAATAGAATATTCAAAAATAATCTCAGTTATATTCAAAAGAGAAGAATATGCAGTTATATCTCCTAATCCAATCAAAGATTATATTGTCGTAAATAGTTATTTAGAGAGCAATAATAATAGTATCAAAGTTTATAACGCTAAGGGAGGCATTTTGTATTCTTCAAGTTTGCCCCAACAGAGAGGTGAGACAGAAATAGATTTATCCGGATTAAGAACAGGACTATATTTCATTGAAATAAAAGGAAGTGATTTTACCAAAATATTCAAAGTCGTCAAACTTTAATGTCAAATGATACCACAAATATTGAAAGAAGGAGGATCTTTGCTCGTACTCAATTATGCAAAGATTTTTCTTTTTTAACTTCCGCAAGTGTCAACTTTCCTGTATCTATTTCTTAGAATTCGATATTTCCATATCCTCAAAATTTGCTACCTTTAATAAATGATTATAGCAGTGTAGTTATACCCAACTGCTACCAATTATTATTTGAAAAATATGCTTTGTGAAATACTATATATTTTTTTATTTATAGTCACTTGTAATAATTAATTTAGCGTTTGAACAAAGGATAGCAACTAATAAATTGATTGTTATTGCCAAAATTATAAGTTATTTAATAATGCATTAAAGTAAATTACATTTTCAAAACAAAATAATTCAAATAATGAAACTAATAATTTTATTTGCAGTGTGCTTTAACTCAGTCATAATAAGTCAAAACCTAGTGCCAAATCCTAGTTTTGAAGAATTAAATGACACAATAAGTGGATTTATTCATAGTTCTTCGGAATTTGAGAAGAAAATTAAAAATTGGGTAGTTCCCAATATGACAACTCCAGATGTGATAACCCCGGACTTTGCAGAAGGATATACAAATCCTCCTTTAGCTCATTCGGGTTCAAATACTATTGGCATTCAATGCTCCAGACACAGAATAAAAAAAAATAACTATTGGAGCGAATGCATAGGTGTCAAATTAATAAACCCATTGTTACCCAATCATACATATTTTGTAGAATACTGGATTCGAAGATCTAACTGTACAGCGCCAAGTATGGACATAAATGAATATATGAACAAAAATTTCGGAATTCTATTTACATCAGATTCGATAAAAACTACTAATCCCGGAATGATATTAGGACCACCTCATATTAAGGGAGATTCCCAATTATATTTAACTAATAAAAAATGGATAAAAATTTCAAAATATTTTACTCCCCATAAAAAGTATAATTTTCTATATCTTGGTCAATTCCGAGAAGAAGGGGACGAAGATCCCATTATTTTTAATAGTTACTATGTGATTGATGATGTTAAAGTAATTGAGGTAGCTGATTTTGCAACATTGGATAAAAATATAAAGCTACCCATAGGAAGTAAAATCCCATTAAATCATGTACATTTTGTTTCGGGAACAACTAAACTAAGTGACATTAAATCTTATAATATTTTAAAAGAATTGGTAATCTACTTAAATTCCCATCCTAATATACGGATTCGTATTAATGGATATACAGATTCAATTGGATTTAAAGAATATAATCAATTGCTTTCTCTTAGAAGAGCTAAAACTATAGCCGAAATTCTTATTAAAAAAGGTATAAATTCAAAAAGATTAGATTGGAAAGGTTTTGGAGAAGAAAATCCAATTGCTAACAATAATACAGCAAAAGGTCGGTTAAAAAACAGAAGAGTTGAGTTTGAAATAATTAAATAATACCAGTAAAATTTATTTTGAATCTACAGAAGAAATTGCTGCTAGATTTATTATATTTCTTACGCTACTCGACCTGTTTACTAACTGTATAGGTTTGTCGAATCCCTCCATTATAGGACCTATGATATTGGCATTGCTCAGCTTTGACAATAGATGAATGCTGATATTTGCTGAATTCAAATCAGGGCAAACTAATAAATTAGGTTTGCTTCTAAGATCGGTAAAAGAATAAAATTCTTTTAATCTTTCAAAATCTAATGCCAAATCTGCATGCATTGGTCCATCTATTTCTACATTCAAATAGCGTTTTTTTACTTCTGATATTACTTTTTCTATTTTATGGACACAATCATTGGTAACCGAACCAAAATTTGAATAGGATAACATCGCTACTCTAGGGACGAAGCCAAATCTTGTAAGTGCTTCTATTCCGTTTGAGACGATATCAACTAGCTCTTCAGTTGTTGGATTTGTATTGACTGAAGTGTCTGTGATGAATATATCGTTTTTCTTGTACTTTATCCAATGTAATCCGGATACAACTTGTGAATTTCCCGGTTCTGCGCCGATTATCTTCAATGCCGGTTTCAAAACATAAGGATAAGATGATTCAACTCCTCCGACTATGGTGTCAGCTAGTCCCAGTTTAACCATCATTGGGGCAAAGTGATATCTGTCTTGCATATCCTTAAAAGCTTTACGCTTTGTAATCCCTTTTCGCTGTCTCAATTTGTAATATTCCTCGACGAAATAATTGTAGTAGTCTGAATTTTTATATTCGATAAATTCAATCCCTTTGCAAGAATGATTTAGTTCTTTGAATATCTCAATTGTTTTTGCTTTGTCTTTAACAAGTAATATTGGATTTGCTAAACCATCTTCAACCATTTCAGAAGCGGCCCAAATTATTTTCTTATTTTCACCTTCCGGAAATACGATACGTTTTTTATTGCGTTTTGCTGCAGAATAAATTTTTCGCATCATATTTCGTGTCCAATCTATTTTATTTCTTAAGGATTCTTTGTATTTTTCTATATCAATTTCTTTTTTAGCAACTCCTGTTTTTATTGCAGCTTCTGCAACAGCTGATGATGTATAGTACAAAACCCTAGGATCAAATGGTTTTGGTATAATATACTCTCTACCAAACACCAATGGCTCATTTTCATACTTTTTCTTTACCTCTTCAGGGACTTCTGATTTGGCTAATTCCGCCAATGAATACACAGCAGCCAATTTCATCTCGTTATTAATAGTTGATGCTTCTACATCCAATGCACCTCTAAATATATAGGGGAATCCTAAAACATTATTTATTTGATTTGGGTAGTCGCTTCTACCTGTAGCGATTATTGCATCAGGTCTAGCTTCCTTAGCATCTTCATAGGTAATCTCAGGATCAGGATTTGCCATGGCAAAAATTAATGGGTTTGCTGCCATTTTCTTAACCATACTTTTCTTGAGAATTCCTTTTTTAGAAAACCCAGCAAATACATCGGCATTTTCTATGATTTCATCAAGGGTCTCCGCCTTTGTCTCTCTGAAAAATTGTTTTTTGTATTTATTTTTTTCTTCATCACCCCTACCGATTCTCAATACTCCTTTACTATCCACTAAGAACATATTCTCAATATTAACACCCAAATCCAAATACAATTTGGCACTAGATAATCCGGCTGCTCCTGCACCTACAATCACTATTTTAATATCTTCAATTTTCTTTTCTGATATTTCCAGACCATTTAATAATCCTGCAGCGGATATTATTGCTGTACCGTGTTGGTCATCATGAAAAACAGGTATGTTCATGCATTTTTTTAGCTCTTCCTCAATATAAAAACATTCCGGTGCTTTTATATCTTCAAGATTGATTCCCCCAAATGTTGGTTCCATTGTCTTTACGACCTCAATAAATAATTTGGGATCTGATATATCAAGTTCTATATCAAATACATCAATGTCTGCAAATTTTTTAAATAAAATGCCCTTTCCTTCCATAACAGGTTTGCCTGCTAGTGCGCCTATATTACCTAGACCCAGTACAGCAGAACCATTGGTTATTACTCCTACCAGATTTCCTTTTGCGGTATACTCAGTGGCAGAATGCGGATTTTTTTCTATCTCCAGACATGGGATAGCAACACCGGGAGTATAAGCTAAAGATAAGTCTTTTTGGCTTGAAAACGGTTTTGTAGAGACAACTTCAATCTTCCCCTTTTTGCCCATGGAATGATAATCCAAAGCAGCTCGTCTTAATCTGTATTTTGAAAGTTTCTTTTCTGACATAACTTTTATTTTTCTGCAAAATTAATATTATTAAAACGTTATAAGAGGAAATAGGATAAAAACTAGCAGCATATTTATTGGCAATATAAATTATTCGCTATTTTAACACCGGTTTAATATTTGCTTTACTAAAAACTTTAGTGCTGAAATACCAAAATGGTTCAACCCATATATAATACCAGGGTATTGACACTAAACATATATCAACACCCTCAGTAGGGGCAATTCAATTGATTGTTTTCGTATAGATACTTATAAGGGCACTATTTATCTATAAACTGATAGCATTCATCTACTTTTTTGATTAACCTAACATAAACATTATATTTTTACAAAAATTAAATATCATTTTGAACAACTTTGTAATTTAAACCTTTATAACAAATGAAAACAGTTAAGGTTTTTTTAATATTATTTACATTAACATCAATACAAATGACAGGACAAAAAAAAGAAATTCCATTAATTGATAGAGAGATATTTTTTGGTAATCCTGAAATTTCAGGAGGTCAGTTGAGTCCTGATGGAAATTGGATTTCATTTATGAAAGAATACAATGGGATAATGAATATCTGGGTTAAAAAATTTGATGATTCTTTTACCAAAGCAAAACCCCTCACCAATAATGAACGACCAATAGGTGGATACTTTTGGACTTATGATAGTAAGTACATACTTTATGTAAAAGACAACAAAGGGGATGAGAATTATCATGTCTTTGCTGTAAATCCATCTGACAAAGTTACAGGAGATGGGCTACCAATATCAAGAGATCTAACTCCTAATGATAAAGTACGTGCAATGATTTTTCAGGTAAGTAAAAAGAATCCTGATATTCTAATGGTAGGATTAAATGACAGAGATCCTGCTTACCACGATTTGTACAAATTAGAAATTAGTACCGGGAAATTGACTCTGTTATTTGAGAATACAGAAAAAATCAACGGCTGGATATTTGATTGGGATGAGAATTTGAGATTGGCATCAAAAACATTAGAAAATGGAAATTCACAAATATTAAAAGTTAATTCAGATAATACTTTTACCCCAATTTATGAAACAGATATTTTAGAGACCGCCTATGTTGCAGGATGGTCAAAAGATAACTCCTCGATTTATCTTGTTTCCAACAAAGGAGAAGATGTTAATCTGACTGCTCTTTATAAAATGAATTTGTCTACATTGAAGACTGAATTGGTTGAAAAAGACCCTCTTGACAAAGTAGATTTCGGTGGAGTTTTTTTTAGTGATTTGACACATGAGATTATTTTGACAAAGTATACTGATGCTAAGTCCAGAAGGTATTGGAAAGATAAAAAATGGAAGGAAGCTCATGAGTTTTTAAAATCAAAATTTCCAGATAGAGAAGTTTCTTTGGGAAGTAACACCAAGGATGAAAAGAAATTTTTAGTAACGACATACGGAGATAAATATGTAAGTGAAACATATTTCTTTGATATGGACACAAAAAAACTTATATACCAATATACACCAAGACCGAAGTTGAAAGAATATGAAGATAATCTATGTGAGATGACTCCAATTACATATAAAAGTAGTGATGGAATGGTTATCCCGGCTTATCTGACTTTGCCAAAATACAAGATTAAAGGAAAATCTCCATTGATTATGTTTGTTCATGGTGGTCCGTGGGCTAGAGATTATTGGGGCTACAATTCTTATGCACAGTTTCTAGCAAACAGAGGTTTCGTAGTATTACAACCAAATTTTAGAGGAAGTACCGGATACGGTAAAAGGTTTTTGGATGCCGGAAATAAAGAATGGGGAGCAAAAATGCAGGATGATGTGACGTGGGGAGTAAAGCACTTGGTAAATCTAGGCATGGTTGACCCGAACAAAGTGGCAATTATGGGGGGTAGTTATGGAGGGTATGCGACATTAGCTGGAGTTACATTTACTCCTGATGTTTATGCATGTGGAGTTGATATCGTCGGACCTAGCAATCTTTTTACTTTATTAGAGTCAATACCACCTTATTGGGAGTCTTTTAGAAAAACCATGTACGAGAGGATGGGTGATCCTAATACTGAAGAGGGGAAGGCAACATTAAGGAAAGAAAGTCCGCTTTTCTTCGCAGACCAAATCAAATCACCTTTGATGATAGTACAAGGAGCAAATGACCCTAGAGTAAAGCAAGCAGAAAGTGACCAAATAGTTGTCGCTTTGAGAGAATTAGGTACACCTGTGGAATATTTATTAGCTGACGATGAAGGTCACGGTTTTAGAAAGCCTGTTAATAATATGGCTATGTTTGCAGCCTCTGAAAAGTTTTTGGCAAAGTATTGTAAAACTCGATACCAACCTGAAATGCCTGATGACATAGAAAAAAGACTCAATGAATTGACGCAGGATATATCAAAAGTAGTGTATAAAAAGCCTACAGATGTCAAAGTAGCATCAACTTTACCCAAATTGACCGGAGAACTAAAAGAAGGCACGTTCAATTATGAACTGGAAATAGAGGTTCAAGGTCAAAAAATACCGATGGACATGACTCGTACTATTAAAAAAGATGGAGATATATTGGTTGTAACAGATGTTTCCAAAACTCCTATGGGAAATAGTGAAGATATAGTGTATCTTAAAAATATGAAACAAGTAAAAAGAGTGATTAAACAGGGTGGACAAACTTTTGAGTTTAATATCTCAGGTGATAAAATTATATCAACAATTATGGGAAAAACAAGTGAAACTCCCATTGATGGTGCTTTTTTGACGGATGGTGCAGGATATGACTTAATTATCGCTAGATTTCCACTGGCAGAAGGGTATAAAACTTCATTTTTCAATTATGATTTTATGACTCAAAAGATGAAAACAATGAACCTAGAAGTACTGGGAAAAGAAGAAGGAAGATGGAAAGTAAAAGTTTATAATAATGAAAATGAAATAGAAGCCGCTACGATGTGGATTGATTTAGATAAAAAGCTTGCAACAAAAACAGAAATGATTATTCCGGCAATGGGAAATGCTAAACTTACATCAATGCTGAAGTAAAAACAATTTTTTAAATAGTATTGCCGATATTAGTTTTTATTTGTCAATTTCTCCAGGATTTTTTTGTTGTCCTTTTCATGAAGCCGGCTTTGAAGTCACGCTATCGCGTGCTTTCAAGTCCTACTTTGCGTTTTTATTGTTTCAAATAAATTTGAAACGCCTTTAAAAGTGGGTCAGTTTTTAA